>JAFAGQ010000195.1 GCA_023422555.1 Pseudomonadota bacterium | reverse complement strand
CCACTTATGCCGTCCCGTTTTCGCTATCCCTCCATCCCGTCTTCAGAAATCACGCCAGAGTCTGTATGGCAGTCACGGCGACAATGGATGCGGCAGGCTGCGGGTATGGGCGCCATTGCCGGTCTGGGAGGATTGGGATCCACCTTGCTGAGCAATGACGCATTTGCGGCGGAAGGCATGCCTGCCATTGAAGGCAGAACGGCCAATCCGGAATACGCGGCAGCAAAAATAGACCGTAAGCTCAATTCCGAAAAGGACATTACTTCCTACAATAACTTCTACGAGTTCGGGACCGGCAAGGGTGATCCCATGGATTATTCCGGGAAGATGAAAATCGAGCCCTGGCAGCTGCAGATCAGTGGGGAAGTGGAAAAACCGCGCACCTTTGATCTGGACGAGCTGCTGAAACTGGCGCCTCAGGAAGATCGCGTGTACCGTCTGCGCTGTGTTGAGGCCTGGTCCATGGTCATTCCCTGGGTGGGATATCCGCTGTCTTCACTGCTCAGGCAGGTTCAGCCCACGAGCAAGGCAAAATTCGTGCAGTTTGTGACAGACATGCAGCCGGACGCCATGCCAGGATTGAGAGATCGCATCATTCCCTGGCCTTATCGGGAAGGGCTTCGCATCGACGAGGCCATGCATCCCCTGACCCTGCTGACCTTTGGTCTTTATGGAAAACGCCTGCCAAGACAGAACGGCGCACCCCTGCGCATTATTGTTCCCTGGAAATATGGATTCAAGTCAGGCAAGTCCATTGTGAAAATCATCCTCTCGGAAACCATGCCTGCCACCAGCTGGGTGGCTATTGCGCCTTCGGAATACGGTTTCTACGCCAACGTCAATCCCGATGTGCCGCACCCGCGCTGGAGCCAGTCGCACGAGCGCGTCATCGGCGGCGGTTTCTTTGATCCCAAAGTGCCTACGCTCAAATTCAACGGCTACGGCGAACAGGTCGCCTCAATGTATAGCGGCATGGATCTGACTGCCAACTTCTGATCCGGGACGGACAATGACTGAATTTGTACAGAATACTGCCCGACCGAAAAGCGCCTCTCCAACATCGACCACAGGGCGGTCATCAACGCACGCCACAGCTCGGGCATCAGCGCCTCCCACTACGAAGTCAATTGCTCAATCGACAGCTCAATCAGCGGCTCAGGGCGGTGTGCAGCGAACCTCTTCTGCGGTGAAACGGCGCTGGACGGCCAGACAGGTAGGGCGCGTCAAGCCATTGATTTTTCTGCTGTGTCTGATTCCGTTTCTGCGCTGGTTCTATTTGGGCTATACCGATGGGCTGACCGCCAATCCTGTGGAGTTCATCACGCGGTCTTCGGGTTTCTGGACGCTGGCGATGCTGCTATTGACACTGTCAGTGACGCCGGTCAGGCAAATGATCGACCAGCCGGCTCTGGTGCGCATACGACGTATGCTGGGCCTTTTTGCCTTTTTCTATGTGGTTCTGCACTTGCTGACCTGGGTCGTGCTGGATCGCAATATGGACATCAACTCCATGATCACGGACGTGCTGGACAGAACCTTTATTTTCGTGGGTATGGCCGCATTTCTGCTGATGCTTCCGCTGGCGCTCACTTCTACGCAGGGATGGATGCGACGGCTGGGCATGAACTGGACCCGACTGCATAAATGTATCTATCTGATCGGCTGTCTGGGCATCATTCATTTCTGGCTCATGCGGGCAGGAAAAAACAACTTTTCCGAACCTATTCTGTATGGCAGCATACTGGCTGCGCTACTGCTCTGGCGAGTTGGGCGGGCCTGGTGGCAACGGCGTCGTCTTGCCGCGGCCTAGTGTCTGTGTTTATTCTTTCGCCGTATACTCGGACTCTGCGATAGTCATAGAATCCTGATGACGCATGAAGTCCAGGGTGAAGAGTGGTGGATTGGGCGGATTATAGGTAAGGGGACGGAATCATTGGATGAGAAACGGTACGGAAAGCCGCAAGCTATGCGAAAGCGTGGACTGACGGTTCTGGGTATGGCTGCCATCCTTGCCTGGCTGGGCGGATGCACCACCGGACTGTCCGTTGATCGCTCATATCAGGCACGAGGTCAGGATTCTCGGGTGCGTTTTATTGTGCTGCACTATACCTCAGAGAGCACGCCGGATTCCTTGCGGATCCTGACCCGGCAGCCCGTGAGTGCGCATTACCTGATCAGCGATGAGCCGGTACGGGTTTACGGTCTGGTCGATGAGAATCGCCGTGCCTGGCATGCGGGTACCAGCAACTGGTTTGGCTACAAGGATTTAAACGCCATGTCCATTGGTGTGGAAATCGTCAATGCGGGCCCGCTGGATGCGGCCGGAACGCGCTGGGCACCGTATTCCGCGGCGCAGATGCAGACGCTGAAACAGTTGCTGCACGAGATTCAGTCCCGTCATCACGTTAAACCCTGGAATATTGTTGCTCATAGCGATATTGCGCCCTTGCGTAAAACCGATCCGGGGCCGGCATTCCCCTGGCGCGAGCTGGCCAGGGACGGGCTGGGGCGCTGGTTTGATGAAAACGCAGTCGCGCAGCGAGCCCCATTCGTGAGTGCGGCGCAAATCAATGATGCCGGCTATGTGCAGGATCTTTTGACGCGTATAGGCTATCCGGTACAGCGCACTGGTATCTGGGATGCGCAGACGCGCCAGGTGCTGCGTGCCTTTCAGATGCATTATCGATCCGCCGATGTGTCGGGCACGGCAGATGGCGAAAGCCTTGCCATTGCAGAGAATCTGGCGCAGCAACTGCCTGCGGGGGATGATTAACGAGGCGCGAGAGTTTCTTCAGGCAAGAAACAGAAACAGAGTGGGGAATTTATCCAGATCGGGTGCAGGTCTTTTTTTCCATCCGGCCACGGTGTCAGTCTGAATCCACTCGTCGGGCGTGGTCAGCGCCCGCGCAATGCACAGACGCGTAGACGGATTGAGCGTCTGCAGCAAGGTGGAAAACATGGCCAGGTTGCGATAGGGCGTTTCAATAAAGAGCTGGGTCTGATGATGTCGCGCCGACAATTGTTCCCAGGCTTTGAGCTGTTTGCTGCGTTCTGCGGGCGCGATGGGCACGTACCCATGAAAAGTGAAGCGCTGTCCATCCAGTCCGCTGGCCATCAATCCAAGCAGAATAGACGAGGGTCCGACCCAGGGAACCACTCGAATTCCCAGCTGGTGTGCCAGCATGACAACCTTCGCTCCGGGGTCGGCGACGGCCGGACAGCCGGCTTCGGAAACCAGACCCATTTCGCCGTCGGCCTCCGTCAGCCAGCGCTTCATGTCGGTCTCGGATGTTTTGGCGCTCAGCGTATGGATGGTGATGTCCTGAATGGCACACTGGGTGCCTGTCTGCTTAAGATATGCCCTGGCGGTTTTGGCATTTTCCGCAATATAGGCGTTAAGCACGGATGCCTGTTGGCGGGCCTGAACCGGCAGCCACTGTTCCAGAGGTGAATTACCCAGACTGACGGGTAATAAATGTAGTGCGCTGATCATAGTGCCTGGGCCTGAAGCGTGGGGTTGAGATTGAAACTACGCAGCATGCGACACAGTTCAATCAGTGGAAGGCCAATAATGGCAGTCGGATCGTCGCTGTGCATAGACTCCATCAGACTGATGCCCAGGCCCTCGGCCTTGGCACTGCCAGCGGTGTCAAAAGGCTTTTCGACGGTCACGTAATGTTCGATTTCTTCATCGCTCAGTGAGCGGAACACGCAGCGGGTTACCACATCGCTGAGCAGATCGCGTTCACCGTCAGTGACCACCAGCGCACTGTGAAATTCCACGGTTTTGCCCGATAATTCCCGCAGCTGGCTGATGGCTCCTTCACGGTTTCCCGGCTTCCCGATAGGGTTGCCATCGTGGGTGGCTACCTGATCGGCGCCAATGACCAGGCTGCCAGGGTGGCGCTGCGCAATCACTCGAGCCTTGGCCAGTGCCAGTCGTTGGGAAAGCGCCTGCGGTGTTTCCTGAGGTTGCGGCGTTTCGTCAACATCGGGGGAAATGGACTCGAAGGGCAGGCCCAGGCGTTCGAGCATGGCCTTGCGGTAGATGGAAGATGACGCGAGAATCAGACGCGCAGGGGAAAATGACATGGTTTTCATTGACTTATCGGTTTAGAACAAGTTATTATCTTATGTTTTCCGGCAATTGTGTAGGCGAACTGCGAAAACCCGCCATGAACCCTGTAATCGACGTACTCGATTTTATTTCCCGCGGTGCACGGCAAAGTGGTGAAACGCCTTTGCTGGCCTTTTCCCGGGTAAGGGAACTTCTTCCCACACAAGTGCTGGCGGTCGAAAAGTCCACCGATGAGGTGGTCGCTGACAGGGCACGTACAGTTAATACTGATACAAATGAGCTTGCTGAAGAGCAATCGGACGCCAGTCAGCAGCGAGCCGATGGGCTGGTGCACTGGACCCTGCAAGGTGAGCGCAGCCCCCACGGCAAGCGGTTTCTGCATCTGGATGTGAGTGCGCGACCTATCCTGGTATGTCAGCGCTGTATGCAGCCGTTTGTGTACCCGATTGACAGCCACACACAGCTGGAAGTTGTGACCAATGCAGCAGCGCTGGAAGAAGACAGCGAGGGCGACGATCTGGATATCGATGCTCCCGACCGTATTCTGGCTCAGGCCAGTCAGCCGGTGCTGGATTTGGTAGAAGACGAATTCATTCTGAGTCTGCCCTACATACCCAGGCATGATTATGCATGCGTGGAATATGAAGTGCAGGAACCTGCTCAAGGGGCAGACAAAAAGCCATCGCCGTTCGCGGCGCTGGCGGCTTTAAAAAAGCAGTAATTTAACCTATTTCCTGCATAATTTTCGGGTTGTGCAGTTTTATTTTCGGAGTCATCATGGCCGTTCAACAAAACAAAAAGACACCTTCAAAGCGCGGTATGCACCGTTCGCACGATTTTCTGACAACACCCCCTACAGCCATTGAGCCTACAACG
>JAFAGQ010000163.1 GCA_023422555.1 Pseudomonadota bacterium | reverse complement strand
AAAGAAGGCACAGAAGCACTGCGCGTTGCCCTTGACCGCGTTACGCACTGGGTTGACAACGGCGCTCAGCTGTCTCCTGCTGTTGCCCGTCTGGTTAAAGAATACTCAGCAAAAGCAACCAACGCCTAATGCAGCGTGCCGATTGGCTTGAATCGCAAGCCGATCTGTGTCGCGCAGCCAGGTTCATTATTAGCTGAAAGTTTTGTATTGAAACTGTGCATCTGAACCGGGCGTCAGTGTTTTTTATGTGGGTGTCCTGATAGACACCGAGCTGGCTCAGGCCCTGGCGATTCGCCGGGGCTTTGCCATTTGTGCTGTATTTTTCCGTATTTTCCGATAGTGCCGTAGTGGGTCTGATACGAGCGCAACGGCTTTGTTACGATTCGCTTTTTTCAAAATTTATTGCCTGGAGCCCGCATGAGTGCAGCACCCGAGGATCTGGTTGAGCTTGGCCGTATTATTTCTGCCTACGGCGTAAAAGGTATGGTGAAAATTCAGCCTTATACCGACGATCGAAGTGCGCTCCTGGATATCAATGAATGGTGGCTCGCGCGCGTTTCTCCACGCGACGGGTCACTACAGACGCCGCATAGCCGGGTAAAAGCCCAGCGGGTACGGGAGCAGGGTAGTGATCTGGTTGCGGCGCTAGAGGGCGTTACAGATCGGGATCAGGCCGAAGCCATGAAAGGAACGTCGGTCTTCGCGCAGCGCAGCCTGTTTCCATCCGCTCCTGAAGATGAATACTATTGGGTTGATCTGATAGGAAGTCACGTTTATCTGGAGCAGACTGGCGAGCTGGCTGGCGTTGTTCTGGAAGTCATGGATAATGGCGCGCACGGCGTGCTGCGTGTCGGTCGTCATCAGTTGAACGAGCAAAATGAGCCTGCCCCCATTCTGGACGCGAAAGGTCGCGTAAGAGAATGGCTGGTTCCGTTTGTCAGCGAGCATGTCCCCGAGGTCGATGTGGCAAATCGTCGCATCGTTACCCGATTCCCGCTGGATTTCTGATGCGCTTTGACGTCATCACGCTTTTCCCCGAGCTGTTTACTGCAGTCAGTGATTCTGGCGTAACGGGAAGGGCGCACCGTCAGGGCATCTGGTCGCTCAATACCTGGAATCCCAGAGACTATACCAGCGATGTCCATAAAACCGTTGATGATCGACCCTATGGTGGCGGGCCGGGTATGGTCATGCTCAGTCAGCCGCTGGAGCATGCACTGAACGCTGCCCGGCGACAGCAGGAAACCGAAGGTGCACCGCGCCTGCCTCTTATTCTGATGAGTCCGGCAGGACGGCGCTTTGATCAGACGGTCGCTCACGAACTCGCGCAGCGACCCGGCGCCATACTGCTTTGCGGCCGTTATGAGGGCATAGATCAGCGTTTTATTGATCAATATGTGGACGAAGAATTGTCCATAGGTGATTTTGTGCTTTCAGGTGGAGAGATTGCCGCCATGGCGGTGATGGATGCAGTCGTCCGTCTGTTGCCAGAGGTACTGCATACCGCAGACTCTGCCATTCAGGATTCCTTTCAGTCTTCCATATCCGGCCTGCTCGACAGTCCGCATTACACGCGGCCCGACAATTTCAATGATGTGCCGGTGCCGGCTGTCCTGTCCTCTGGGCATCATAAAAACATTGCCCGCTGGCGGCGCGAAGCGTCGCTGCGGCTCACCGCCCGGCGCCGTCCGGATCTGATTGAAGCAGCCCGGGAAAAGGGCTGGCTGACTCGCGAAGACGAAGCGTTTCTGAAGACGCTGTCCTAGACGTACATCCCGTTAACTCTCGGGAAGCCAGCAGGGTTTTTGCTTTGGCTTATTACTGGCAGTATTATTATTGCTTAGTCAATTAATTGTGTGTGAGGCCCTTGTGATTCCTTTTTCCGTTCTCGATCTGTCGCCCGTCAACGAAGGTGAAACCACCGGAGACGCCTTGCGTCATTCCCTCAAACTGGCTCAGACAGCAGAGAGCCTGGGATATCGCCGTTTCTGGATGGCCGAACATCACAATATGCCAGGGATCGCCAGTGCGGCGACCTCGGTGGCTCTCGGTTTTATTGCCGGCGGCACCGAGTGCATCCGTGTCGGTTCCGGCGGTGTCATGCTGCCCAATCATTCGCCTCTGGTCATCGCAGAGCAGTTCGGGACCCTGGCATCGCTTTACCCGGATCGCATCGATCTTGGTCTGGGCAGGGCGCCGGGCACGGATATGACAACGGCGCGGGCGCTACGTCGCGATATTCATGCTGCGGCCGAGCGTTTCCCGGAGGATGTACAGGAATTGCGCGAGTATTTCGAAGAGGTTCGGCCGGGACAGGCTGTTCGTGCCGTGCCTGGCGCAGGATTGCGTGTGCCGCTATGGCTTCTGGGTTCGAGTCTGTACAGCGCGCAACTGGCGGCGCATCTGGGCTTGCCATTTGCTTTTGCTTCGCACTTTGCACCGACCGACCTCATGCCGGCGCTGTCAATCTATCGGACTCGCTTCCAGCCTTCTGCATATCTGGATAAACCCTATGCCATGGCCTGTGTAAACGTGATTGCGGCTGATACCGATGAAGAGGCCCGCTATCACTTCACTTCCATGCAGCTGGCCTCCGTTCAGTTGTTCCGGGGCAAACCCGGAAAAATGCCGCAGCCGGTCAGGGACCTGGATGCGCTGATTACGCCGATGGAAGAGGCCGGGGTAGAGCAGAAGCTGGCATATTCAATGGTGGGGTCGCCCGAGACGGTCCATCACGGCCTGCAACAATTCATCAGCACCACACGCGTCGATGAGCTCATGATCACATCACGCATCTTTGATGTTCCAACAAGACTCAAGTCTTTGGCACTGACGGCACACATCTTCTCTGAAGCAACAGCCTGACCCGTTTTTCTGGCTTTAGAAGGAGCCACCTGGCAGTCCTGTCAGTCGCTCTGGTGTGCATTGCAACAACAGAGGCGGCGCATTGCACCGAAAGAGTGCACAAAATGCGTCGCTGTTGTGCTCTGCACTAAAAATTTGGCGTTTTGCTATTTTCACTTGAAATTAAAGCGTGTATGATTTAAGTATCACCCGCGTGATTCAGTCCATGGTTCTTAGCATCTTGATTATTAAGAAAAAATCGCTATATAACTCTCATCGGAACATAAATATTTCTTGCCTTTCTTAGGGTTTTCCATCACACTATATGGCTATGGTCACTAAAGTTCTTTTTGTATGTATGGGCAGTATCTGTCGCTCTCCCGCTGCGGAGGGGGTCTTTCGTCGCCTTGTCGAAGAGGCTGGACTGCAGGACTCCATCACGACGGACTCGGCCGGGACTCAGGACTACCATATTGGTGATCCACCGGATGGGCGTGCCCAGCTGGTTTCGCGCAAGCGGGGTTACGACATTTCACAATGCCGTGCCCGTCAGGTGACGCCGAATGATTTCAAGGAATTTGACCTCATTCTGGCCATGGACTGGGATAATCTGTCGTATTTACAGCAGATCTGTCCCAAGCCGCAGCAGCACAAGCTGATGCTTCTGATGCGTTTTGCGAATGATTACGAAGAGGCGACCGTACCGGATCCCTATTACGGGGGTCTGGACAGCTTCACTCGTATGCTTGACTACCTGGAAGACGCCTGTCAGGGCGTTTTCGAGATAATCAGCAAGCGCGTCAAGCAATATCAGGCTGCCTAGTCCGGCTATACGGATTCCCAATATGTGGTTTCCGTTATGCGGACTGATGTGCTTCCGGCGCCAATCAACGGCCCGATAGTTGGGTTCGTTATATGTGCACAAAGGCCATTTCGTCCATTGCACATACACTTTCCGGCCTGATATTCAGCTCAGACACCAGTCATTGTGTTCGCAGACCACGCCGGTTGTGCCCGCAAGACAACACCCCGATCCGGTAATTCATCTCGTCGCGTGTCGCATAAGTACGCGCACTACATGGGATACAGAAGCATCAGACTTCTGCCATGAGTCCCGTCGGAATCTCCCCTCATTTTTTGCATTGCAGAAATCCCTAGTAATTTACTGGGGAATTTGCTATACTTGACTAAATTACTCAGTTTATTGGCAAAGGATTCGCTATGCGTCTTACTACAAAAGGTCGTTTTGCTGTAACCGCC
>JAFAGQ010000160.1 GCA_023422555.1 Pseudomonadota bacterium | reverse complement strand
ACCTGAGAGGAGCAACCGTTTCAACACGATCCAGGTAAAGGACTTCGTTGCCGCTGCAAGCCGTGATATTGCAACTCTCACCAATCTCTTCAACAAGATGCCGCAATACGGCACGGCGTGAACCGTGAATGGTATTGTTCAGCAACAGTTTTTCGGCCATCTGGTGCAGGCGTCTGCCCGTACTGTACTGCCTGCCATCGCCATCGCGGATAATCAGCCTCGCGCTTTCCAGTTGCTGTAGCATGCGATGCAGGGTAGGCTTGGGAATACCCAGTTCTTCGCTGAGGCTCTGCAGAGAGAAATAGCTGTCTTTTTCGGCAATCACTTCCAGAAGCGCAAACAGCCGCAGCGTGGGCGTATTGCCTTCGACCCGTTCTGATTCCATCATATCCATGGTAGTTCCACTTGCCCGTGTTTATTTCATTTATTGAAATAAATTATACCAATAAGTGGAATTACGATCAACGTTTTCTTGCTGTGGCAGGAAAGTGCTGTGTGACCAGGTTCGCCAGTGTTTCAATACCCGCCGCGATACGTGGCTCATCGATCGAACCGTAGCCAAAGCGGATAAAGCGTCTGGCGTTTTTTGAGGGGCGGCTGAAAAACACCTCGCCCGGCTCCAGCACAATGCCATTCTGCAATGCGACTGCAGTCAAGGCCGTGGTATCAATATGCTCCGGCGCGCGAACCCAGCAGAACGACCCGCCCGGCGAAGACATAATGGAAAAATCGGGCAGATACCGCTGCAAGGCGTCACGCAAGGCACGCTCTCGCTGCCCGTAAGTCTGGGATTGCTTTCGCAGGAATGACTGGTAATGGCCAAGCGAGACAAAAAGTGCAAAGGCCCGCTGTAAAAAAGACGGGGCATGTCTGAGCATGAGTCGCTTAAGTGCCCGCAGTTCGTCCACGAGTGGTTTGGGGCCTACGATAAAACCCAATCGCAGCCCCGGCGCAAAGGTTTTGGACAGACTGCCGACATAAATCACGCGACCATTCTGATCCAGACTTTTCAGGGCGGGAAAGGGTTTGTCCACAAAACTGTTCTCGAACTCAAAGTCGTCTTCTATGATGACTGTATTACAGGCGTTGGCTTTTTCCAGTAGGGCCTGACGTCTGGCCATGGACATGGTGACACCTGTCGGACACTGATGGCTTGGCGTGACAAAAATCATGTCCATTTCAGGTGTGATTGCGTCGGTATCTACACCTTCTTCATTGACGGGCACGGGCACCACGTGTCGGGTGCGGCTGGAAAAGATATTGCGCGCATCGGGATAGCCCGGCTCTTCCACACCAACCTTGTTTCCGGGTCGCAGGAGCAGGTCGGCCAGAAGATAAAGCGCATGTTGCGCGCCAACGGTCACCATGATTTCATCCTTTGCCGCGGAAAACCCGCGACGCGGAAGCACCTGATTCTGTATGGCAGCAATGATTTCCGGATCGTCCAGCATGATCAGATCCTGAGCCCAGCTGCGAATATCCACAATGGATAGCGCCTTCATACAGCACTCGCGCCATTCCGCTGTCGGAAACAGCGCCGGGTCAAACTGGCCGTATACAAACGGATAAGGCTGCGTCTGCCAGTTGGCCGGTTTACGAATATTGCGCTGCTGACTGGGTCGGGCATGAATTCTTTTGTGCCAGAAATCGGATTGATCTTCATTGCCCGCGCTTGCCGTGATATCCAGCATATTGCGTTGCTGTGCCGCCTGACCCACAAAGTGTCCGCTGCGATTGCGCGTAACCAGATAGCCCTCACTGACCAGTTCCTGATAGGCAAACACAACTGTGTTACGCGCCACTTTCAGTGTTTCGGACATGAAGCGACTTGAGGGCACCGGCGAATCCGGCGTGAGGTGGCCTTGGGTAATGGCGGCCACCAGCATCTGCCGGATTCTTCCCTGCAATCCCAGCGATTCGCTGGTTTCACGAAACAGCTTTTCCCAAAGCAGTGCGCTGAGTGCTGCGCGGCTGGGGGCTGTCACGGTTTTCGTTGTTGCATTCACATGTTTTTTGAGATTCGTCATAGCATGTCTGTTTATACCGGCAGCCCGCGATGCTACAGTTTACCCTTCCATGGAACCATCAGCTTCTCGATATACCGCACCAGCGCATCAAAGATAAAGGCAAAAAAGCCAATAATGATGATCCCCATGATAACAGTGTCACTGGCCAGATACTGTGCTGCATTTAGCACCATAAAGCCCAGCCCGCGATCGGCCGCCACCATTTCGGCGGCAACCAGCGTACTCCAGCCCACGCCTATACCAATGCGCATGCCCGTAAAGATTTCGGGCAACGCTGACTTCAGAATCACATACCAGACGATCTGGCGGTTGCTGCCGCCCATGGAATAGGCGGCATGGATCTGTTCTATGGACACAGACTTGACACCGGATCGTGCCGCAATGGCCATAGGCGCAAAGATCGCCAGATAGATCAGAAAGACTTTGGGGAACTCGCCGATGCCGAACCAGATGATGACCAGTGGCAGATAAGCCAGTGGCGGCAAGGGACGGTAAAACTCGATGATGGGATCGAACAGCCCGCGAGCAACGCGGTTGACACCCATCATGATACCCACCGGCACGGCGGTAATCAGGGCAAGAAAGAACGCCGAAAACACTCGCGTCAGACTGGCCGCCGTATGCTCACCGATAGTGGCATTGGCGATGCCATCTGTCATACCCACCATGAACTTGTTGAAAACCGCCACTGGTGAAGGGAGGAACAAGGGCTTGACCCAGCCAAAATACGTGATAAGAGACCAGATGATCAGCAGCGAAATTGCAGTTGCAATACTGATGAAAACGCTGGCGCCAGCACCGGGTGCGCCGTAAATCTGTCCTGGCACGGCTGCAGATCTGCCAAACAATCGCTTAAACATCCTGACCCCCTTCCCGTTCATCGCTGTAGATAATATTGAGCACCGTTTCCCGCATCTTGATGAATTCAGGACTGGATTTGATTTCCCGGGCATTTTTGCCTGCCAGGAACTGCCGGTTGAACGACAGGTCGTAGGTATTGGTGATCCGACCCGGGCGCGGCGACATCACAATCAGCTTGGAGCCAAGAAACAGTGCCTCTTCCACACTGTGCGTGATGAAGAAAAACATTTTGTGTGTGACTTCCCACACTTTGAGCAGCAATTCCTGGATGGTCTCGCGTGTGAGCGCATCAAGCGCCGCCATCGGCTCATCCATGAGCAGCATTGCAGGATCACAGGTCAGGATCCGGGCGATTCCGACGCGCTGCTGCATACCGCCGGAAAGCTGATAGATCATGTGGTGATGAAAGTCTTTCAACCCCACCAGTTCCAGGTTGCGTGCCGCAATTTCGTGCCGTTTGGCCTTGGACACGCCCTGCAGCTTCAGGCCGAATTCGGTATTTTCTATGACATTGAGCCAGGGCAGTAAGGCGTGCTTCTGAAAAACCACGCCTCTGTCGGCGCTGGGTCCGGAAATGGGTTCGTTACCCAGAACAATGGAGCCGGATGTCGGCGACATGAATCCGGCAAGTAAATTCAGAAAGGTGGTTTTGCCACACCCTGATGCGCCCAGTGCGACCACGAATTCTCCGCTGTTGATCGTGAGATTGACGTTCCTAAGCGCCACCACCTGATCATTCTGGCGAAGTCCCGGGTACACCACATTGACATCTTTGACATACAGATTTTCTGCAACAGGTTGCATGACGATGGTCTCCAACAATACTTCTATTCATTCGCAGGCGGGACGAGCCCGCCCTTGATGTTTATTGCATACGCAATTACTTCTTCGCTGCCTGTTCGACCCAGGTCGAATTCACAAAGCCGCTGTAGTCAGGCAGCACGGAATCGATCTGCTTTTGTTCCTTCAGGAAATTGGCGCTTTCTGTAAGTGCCTTGACAGCACCGGATTCAGCACCGCCGCCCAGCCAGGTTTTGGAGGCCATATCACCGGCGGTAGGAAATACCAGCATTTTCATGGCTTCCAGAATGTCTTTTGGCTCGCCACCAATCATCTGCGTATTGCCTTTGACTTCAGGGCTGCTCTCGGTCCATTTTGCACCGTTCTGCTTGTAATCCTCATAGGCATCGGCAAGCACCTTGGTGTAAGCCTGCATGAATTTGGGATTTTTTTCGGCCCAGCTTTTGCTGACCACAATGCCATCGAAGGTTGGGACACTGGCTTTGCCGACTTC
>JAFAGQ010000135.1 GCA_023422555.1 Pseudomonadota bacterium | reverse complement strand
GTTGATTGCGGTTGTCGTTTTGCCCACCCCGCCTTTCTGGTTGGCTATACAAAAAACGCGGGGTAATTTTATTTCATTTGTCATATTTTCCTACTTGCTGCAACCATACAAGACAACGCTCTGCGTCAAGTTCCGGTACATTCAGTTTCTGAACCTGCGCAACTTTCCATGCGCCCTTTTCCTCCAGCTGAGCAACCTCTTCAGTGGCCAGCCGCCCTTTCATTGCTACCAGATGCCCCTGCGGTGCCACGTGCATGCCCGACCAGTCGCTGAAATCTGCCAGCGAGGCAAAAGCGCGCGAAATCACCAGATCTGCATTGGCTGGCGCCTTGCGTTCGATACGGATATGCTGTGACGTCAGGTTGGGGAGTTTCAATACTCCGGCTGCCTGTCTGATGAATGCCGTTTTCTTTTCCACGGCGTCAATGCAGCACACCTGCCAGTCCGGTCTCATTATAGCCAAGACTGCCCCTGGCAGACCACCACCAGAGCCGACATCCAGGACGGAAATAACACGACCCGGCGCAAATATGTCATCCAGCGACGGAATCACCGCCAGACTGTCAAAAATATGCTGAACCAGAACTTTATCGGTATCGCGCAAAGCCGTCAGGTTGTACACCTTATTCCAACGCAATAACTGATCCTGATAGGCCATCAGCTGCTGTATCTGTTGCTCACTGATTGGCAGGTCCAACGCCTGCCCTGCCCTGATAATACGCTGCGAGAGCGCTTCCCTGTCACGTTCGCTCATGAGCCAGACTCATCCTTCTGAGACAGAATGTTCGGGTTTGCGCAGCGTTCGGGACGATAATTGCAGACGTTTCAAATGAATCAGCAAAATCGAAATCGCAGCCGGCGTGACACCGGAAATTCGCCGTGCCTGACCGATGGTTTCCGGTCTGGCGTCCTTCAGCTTCTGCCGGACTTCGAAAGACAGACTGCCTACCGCGTCATAGTCCAGGTCTGCAGGAATCTTCTGCTCTTCCAGATGACTCTGGCGACGCACTTCTTCCTGCTGACGGGCAATATAGCCGGCGTATTTAACCTGGATTTCAACCTGCTCTCGTACGGCGTCATTGAGTGGCTCTTCCGGGGACAAGGCAGAACCGTCCTCCGTGGCAGCAGCCATCAAGGCTTCATAGGTCACCGAAGGCCGCTTCAACAGGTCTGCCAATGAATAGTCACGTTCCAGGACATTACCCAACAGCTTTTCTGATGTCTCTGCATTGAACGTTCGTGCGGACACGCGAGTACCCGTGAGGCGGGAAATTTCCTGCTGCACGGCATCCCGTTTGCGGCTGAAATGCTCCCAGCGACGATCATCCACCAGACCTAACTGCCGCCCTGTTTCTGTCAGACGAAAATCCGCATTATCTTCGCGAAGACTCAGTCTGTATTCGGCTCGGGAAGTGAACATCCGGTAGGGTTCAGTCACCCCTCGCGTTACCAGATCATCCACCAGCACACCCAAATACGCTTCGTCGCGTTTTGGCGTCCATGGATCCAGGTCGCGCGCCTGACGTGATGCATTGAGACCAGCCAGCAATCCTTGCGCCGCCGCCTCTTCGTAACCTGTCGTGCCATTGATCTGACCAGCAAAAAACAGACCGGAAATTACTTTCGTCTCCAGACTGCGTTTGAGTCCACGTGGATCAAAATAGTCATATTCGATTGCGTACCCAGGACGTAACACGTGCGCATTTTCCAGGCCTGGCAAGGTGTGAATCAGATTCAGCTGCACATCAAACGGCAGACTCGTAGAAATACCGTTCGGATAGATTTCATGAGTCAGCAATCCTTCGGGCTCAAGGAAAATCTGGTGAGAGTCTTTATCAGCAAAACGATTGATCTTGTCTTCAATCGATGGACAGTACCGTGGCCCTACCCCATCAATCACGCCCGTATAAAGTGGCGAACGGTCCAGACCGTTACGAATAATATCGTGTGTTCGATTGTTTGTATGGGTTATCCAGCAGGAAACCTGCCGCGGGTGCATCTCGGCAGACCCCATATAGGAAAACACAGGCACCGGATTGGTATCCCCAGGCTGTTCCTCCAGCTTGCTGAAATCGATACTACGGGCATCAATACGCGGCGGCGTGCCCGTTTTGAGTCGACCCTGTGGCAAATTCATCTCTTTGAGACGTTGCCCAAGACTGATTGCCGGCGGATCCCCTGCTCTACCCGCCGAATAGTTATTGAGTCCCACATGAATCAGGCCATTTAAAAACGTCCCCGCCGTCAACACGACTGTTTTGGAACGAAAAATCACGCCAATTTGCGTCTTCGCTCCGACAACCCGATCGCCCTCAAGAATCAAATCATCTACCGCCTGCTGGAAAAGCCATAAATTTTCCTGATTCTCCAGTCTTGAACGGATAGCCTGCTTATACAAAAGCCGATCAGCCTGAACACGCGTGGCGCGCACTGCAGGCCCTTTGGAACTATTGAGAATACGGAATTGAATACCGCCTTCATCGGCAGCAATCGCCATTGCTCCACCGAGCGCGTCAATTTCCTTCACCAAATGCCCTTTTCCGATCCCACCGATTGAGGGATTACATGACATCTGGCCCAAGGTCTCAATATTATGGGTCAACAACAAGGTTTTGGCGCCTGAGCGTGCGGCAGCGAGAGCGGCTTCCGTGCCGGCATGTCCACCACCAACAACGATGACGTCGAATTCGTCTGGGTAGTTCATCTTACTTTTCAATTAGTGAATAAGCGGAATGTTCCACGTGGAACATTAACGCGTTTATAGCCAGGGATGCT
>JAFAGQ010000134.1 GCA_023422555.1 Pseudomonadota bacterium | reverse complement strand
GGGAAGGTTATTTGATGTGCGTATGAAGAACATAACATTGCTGCCTGTCATGGCGGCAGACAAGGAGTGAAGTCGTGGGATATAAAGTGACGGTCCATCCCAGTAACCATCAGTTCGAGGCCAGAGAAGGGCAGACCATTCTGGATGCGGCGCTGGATGCCGGCTATGTTCTGCCTTACAGCTGTCGCAGCGGTTCCTGCTCTACGTGCAAGGGCAAAGTGCTGTCGGGCACGTTTGATGCCGGTCCGGCACCCGCCCAGATTTTATCCGCTGAAGAGGTGAGCGAAGGGTATACACTTTTCTGTCAGGCCCATGCAACCAGTGATATGGATATCGAAGTGCGCGAAGTGCGCATGGCCAGCGACATACAGATTCGCAAAATGCCGGCGCGCGTGATGGCGCTGGACAAACTGGCTGATGACGTCATGATGGTCAAGCTGCAACTGCCGGCGACCGAGCCCTTCCGCTACTACGCGGGGCAGTATATCGAATTCATCCTGAAAGATGGCAAGCGGCGCAGCTTTTCCATGGCCACGGCACCGAATGGTACTGAACCTGTAGAGCTTCACATTCGTCATTTGCCCGGCGGCGTGTTTACCGACCACGTATTCGGTGCCGGCGCGACGCAGATGAAAGTGCGCGAAATTCTTCGGGTAGAGGGTCCGCTGGGTTCGTTTTTCCTGCGGGACGACAGTGACAAGCCTGTGATATTCCTGGCCAGCGGTACCGGATTTGCACCGATAAAGGCAATGATGGAGCACATCATCGCCAAAGGAATTACGCGACCCGTCACGCTTTACTGGGGCGGGCGTCGCCCGGGTGATCTGTATATGCACACGCTGGCTCAGCAATGGGAAAAAGATCTGCCGTTCTTTAGCTATGTTCCCGTGGTGTCCGACGCGCAGCCCGAAGACGGATGGACTGGCCGCACCGGCTTCGTCCACAAGGCCGTGATTCAGGATTTTCCAGATCTGTCCGGACATCAGGTCTACGCCTGTGGCGCGCCTATTGTTGTCAATAGTGCACGTACGGAATATACGGGTCTTTGCCAACTGCCGGAAGAGGAATTCTTTGCTGATTCCTTTACGTCTGAGGCCGATGTGATCCGCAGCTAGATCGGGCGGGATGCCTGCCGAAAGGGCAGACTTTCGGACGTTAATTTAATGGCTCATGGGTCACTTTTATTCGTGTCCGGGAGCCCAATATTAGCGAGAGAAAAGGCCGGGCTGCACATTCCTTCGGGATTTGTGCAGCCCGGCTAGCTTTTATCAAAAGACATCTTATAATAACGGGTTACCAAATTTTTTTGTCACTTCCTATCAATGAAAGCCGCTGACATCCGCCAGAAGTTCCTGCACTTTTTCGAATCAAAAGCGCATACGATTGTGCCTTCCTCATCCCTGGTGCCGGGCAATGACCCTACATTGCTGTTTACCAATTCGGGCATGGTGCAGTTCAAGGATGTGTTCACCGGCAAGGAAACGCGTCCCTATTCGCGTGCAACCTCGTCGCAGCGCTGTCTGCGGGCAGGCGGCAAACATAATGACCTGGAAAACGTCGGGTACACCGCCAGGCACCATACCTTTTTCGAAATGCTGGGCAACTTCAGCTTTGGCGATTATTTCAAGCATGATGCCATTCGTTATGCCTGGGAGTTGCTCACAACAGTCTATAAACTGCCGGCAGAAAAGCTCTGGGTGACCGTCTACCAGGAAGATGACGAAGCCTACGATATCTGGCTGAAGGAAATTGGCGTACCGGCAGAGCGCATTATTCGTATCGGCGACAACAAAGGTGCCCGCTACGCGTCGGACAACTTCTGGCAAATGGCCGATACCGGCCCTTGCGGTCCTTGCTCTGAAATTTTCTATGATCATGGCCCGGACGTCTGGGGCGGTCCACCGGGATCGCCCGAAGAAGATGGCGACCGTTATATCGAAATCTGGAATCTGGTGTTCATGCAGTTTGAGCGCGATCAGCAGGGCAATATGACACCGCTGCCACGCCCCTGTGTCGATACCGGTATGGGCCTGGAGCGGATTGCAGCCGTGCTGCAGCACGTGCATTCCAATTACGAGATTGACCTGTTCCAGAACCTGATCAAGGCGGCTGCGCGTGAAACCGGAACCACAGACCTGAGCAACAATTCGCTCAAAGTGATTGCCGACCATATCCGCGCCTGCAGTTTCATGATTGTCGATGGCGTCATTCCCGGCAATGTGGGCCGCGGTTATGTCCTGCGCCGCATTATTCGTCGGGCTTTGCGTCACGGCTATCAACTGGGCAAATCCACGCCTTTCTTCCATACGCTGGTTGCCGATCTGGTACAGGAAATGGGCGCAGCCTTTCCAGAGCTTGCCAAAGCGGCAGAGCGCGTCTCCAGCGTAATTCGTCAGGAAGAAGTGCGCTTTCAGGAAACCCTGGTCAATGGCATGCGCATTCTCAATGACGAGCTGTCGGCATTGCCCAAAGGCGGCCAGCTGGACGGCCAGACTGCGTTCCGCCTGTACGATACCTTTGGTTTCCCGTTTGACCTGACAGCTGATGTCTGCCGTGAGCGTGGCTTCAGTGTGGATCAGGCCGGTTACGACAGCGCCATGGCACAGCAGAAAGCGCAAGCCAAAGCCAGTGGCAAGTTCAAAATGGCTGCCAATCTTCAGTATGAAGGTACGCAAACAGAGTTCAAGGGCTATGAGCAGCTGCAATCGCCGGCGACCGTGCAGGCGCTGTATGTGGATGGCACCGCCGTGGACGTGGTACAGGAAGGGCAGGATGCGATTATTGTGCTGGACACGACGCCGTTTTATGCCGAGTCAGGTGGCCAGGTTGGTGACAGCGGCGTTCTGAAAGGATTTGGTTCCGCATTTGATGTGATCGACACCCAGAAAATCCAGCCCAATGTTTTCGGACATCACGGCACGGTCAGCCTGGGCAGCATCAAAGTGGGTGATGCGCTTGAGGCAATGGTTGACACCGACAGACGTCAGGACACCATGCGTAACCATTCGGCTACCCACCTGCTGCACAAGGCCCTGAAACAGGTCCTGGGCGATCACGTACAGCAGCGCGGTTCATTGGTGGACCCCGATAAAACCCGTTTTGACTTTTCTCATGGTGCGCCGGTCACGCCAGCGCAGATCCGGGACGTCGAGGCCATTGTTAATCGTGAGGTATTGGCCAATACGGCAGTGGGTTCACGAGTGATGGCATTTGATGATGCTGTCGCCGAAGGCGCCATGGCGCTGTTTGGTGAAAAGTACGGCGACAGCGTCAGGGTTCTGGATATTGGTTTTTCCCGCGAACTCTGCGGTGGTACTCACGTCTCCCGTACCGGTGACATTGGTTTGTTCAAGATTGTTTCCGAGGGTGGGGTTGGCGAAGGCATACGACGCATCGAAGCGGTTACCGGCCGCAATGCCTTTGAGTGGGTGCAGAATCTGAATGCGTCTGTGCAACAGGCTGCCGCTGTGCTCAGAATTCCGGCCGCCGATCTGGTGGAACGCACCCGCCTGCTTCAGGAGCAATTGCGCGCCGGAGAGAAAGAGGTGGACAGGCTCAAGGCCAAACTGGCTGCCGCTTCCAGTGCTGATCTCTCCTCTCAGGCCATCGAGGTTAAAGGGGCGCGCCTGCTGGCTGCCGTCATTCCCAATGCAGATCCGAAAGCGCTGCGTGGCATGATCGACAATCTGAAGAATACTCTCAAAAGCGGAATCGTCCTGCTGGCCGCAGAATCCGAAGGCAAGATCAGTGTTGCTGCCGGCGTTACTTCAGATCTGATCGGTAAAGTCAAAGCCGGCGATCTGGTGTCACACGTGTCTGCACAAATTGGTGGCAAAGGCGGCGGTCGTCCCGATATGGCCATGGGTGGCGGTACAGATGTTGGCGCACTGCCAGCTGCGGTCGCCGGCGTGCGTGACTGGGTAGAATCCCAACTGTAGTCGTTTGCTGAAAAGGATAGGATATGTCAGAAGATGTCGCATTTGTACAGGTCGTGGATGCCACAGGACTGACGTGTCCTTTGCCTATTCTGCGTGCCAAAAAGGCATTGGCTACAATACAAAGCGGGGAAGTGCTTAAAATCATCACTACGGATCGCAATGCGGTCCGTGACTTTCAGGCCTTTTCCAAGCAGACTCACAATCCCTTGCTATCGCAGGAAGAAACCGAGACCGGCGCTGTACATTATCTGCAACGACGCTAAGTCTGTTGTTTTAATTCGGTTTTTCACGTATTTCAGGGGAATTTTCTTGGCAGAGGCATGATTTTAATGCTATCATCGTCTGTTTTAAGAATTCCTGAACTCATTCACAAAGGTCTACCTATGGTGGTTATTCGTCTGGCCCGCGGTGGCTCAAAAAAACGTCCATTCTACAATCTGGTTGCTGC
>JAFAGQ010000069.1 GCA_023422555.1 Pseudomonadota bacterium | reverse complement strand
CACCGGACCGGGAACTGGCCAAATCCAAAATCGCCATCCGCCTGCGCCAGGAGGGTCAGAACTGGGTACAGACCCTGAAAATGCCCGGCAATAATGCCGTGACCAAGCTGGAACTGAATCACAATCGGCCCAGTCCTGTTCTGGATCTGAGCCTGTATGCCGGCACGCCAGCCGAGGCCGCGCTGCTCAAGCTTTCCAAACCATTGGTATTGCGTTATGAAACTGATATCACCCGCCAGTATCGTCGCCAGCGCACGCGCAAGGGAACCGTTGAGATTGCCTTTGACACCGGCGTGATTCGCTCCGGTGAGCTGGAACTGCCGGTTTCCGAAGTGGAGTTTGAACTGGTCTCAGGCTCTCCTGAAGCCATTTTCGACATAGGTAAAAAGTGGCTGACACAATTCAAACTGGTGCTGGATTTGCGCAGCAAATCGCATCGGGGAGATGCCCTGGCGCAATCGGCTGCCAATATCCGTAATGCGGGCAATACGGCGTCACAGGATGCAATCCGTCACAACGAAGTTCAGCGCTTCTGGGCTCCGCGAAAGGCGAGGGTTTATGAGATAGACCGGCAGAATACGGCAACTCAGGCACTGATTTCCGTGACCACTGAATGTCTGGAACAAATCTGCGCCAACGCCGGCTCGCTGGCCGAAGCAGACACTCTGGGCGTGATTGAAGTAGGCCGTCCTGAACATGTGCATCAACTGCGTATCGGCATGCGACGCCTGACCAGCAACTGGCGCCTGTTTGCCGGCCTGGCCTGGCTGCCCGACGAAGCGCTGCGCAATGAACTTCGGGTGCATCTTGCCCGATTTGGCGCCACCCGCGACCTGGACGTCATGCTTGCCACAATCGTACCTGTGCTTAACGAGGCGGGCATGCCCCAGATGCAGTTTGATTCTCACGAAGCCGGCGCAACACCGCATGACATTGCCAAAGACCCGGCCTTCCAGCTGTGGCTGGTCAGACTGCTGGAATGGACGGTGACAGCGCCAGCGACGGACCCCGTTGCGACGTCGCAGAACGAATCGCAGAATTCGCAGATTATCGAACGTGCCGAGTATCAGGCCGACGGCGCACTGCCGGCAGCGGCTGAAACCGGCGATTCGTCGAACATTGAGATTATTGGGATTGAATCAGTTGCGGACGGGCAGGCAGGGGCTTCGACCGATACAACGCCGCCGGCGACAGAGGCATTATCTTCGATTGAACCGATTGAACCCATTATCATTCCGCTGACGCCCTCTCCGGAGCCACGTCCCATACTTCGCAAAGTACTGGAACGACGCCTCAACAAATGGAATCGCCAGATTGTCGGGCACTGGAAGAAGGAAGACAAATCCAATATTGAGTCCTATCATGATCTGCGCAAGCGTATTAAGCGGATGCGCTACGCACTCAATGTCTATGAAGGGCTGCGTCCCAACTGCAACCTGGGACCCTATGTGAAGAAACTCGCAGCGGCGCAGGAGGTATTCGGTCACCTGAATGACATCTCTACTGCCCTGACCTTTTTCAGCGGACAGACTGACGATCATCCTGGCGCGTGGTTCGCCGTGGGCTGGCTGACTGCCACCCTGGAAACCCTGAAACATCAGGCCGACGAAGCGCTGGCCCGTATTCCCGGAAAAATCCGTTTCGATTAAACGGAGCGCAAAAATGAAGGCCTCAGAGAGATGATTCTCTGAGGCCTTATTCTCTTTGACGACCTGTTTTCTGAGATCGTTTTCTATCTGAAGCCTTTATTTCCAGGGCTTGATTTGCCAGACTCTATTCTCAAGGGCCTGAACCTCGGAAACTAATCTCCCAACAGTGCTCCGGCGAACTCTGCCGCCACAAACGGCTGCAGGTCCTGCAAAGACTCACCCACACCAATCCAGTACACAGGCACGGGGCGAACGCCCTGACTGCCTGCAGCAACGGCCGCCAGCGTGCCTCCTTTGGCCGTACCGTCCAGCTTGGTTACCACCAGACCGGTCAGCGTCAGGGCCGCATCAAAGGCTTTGATCTGAGAGATGGCATTCTGACCCGTGTTGCCATCGACAACCAGCAGCACTTCATGCGGTGCTTCGCCATCCGCCTTGCCGATCACACGTTTGATTTTCTTGAGCTCTTCCATCAGGTGCAACTGGGTGGGCAGGCGGCCGGCAGTATCCACCATAACGATGGAGGCCTTGCGGGCACGCCCTGCATTGACGGCATCAAAAGCAACGGCAGCAGGGTCACCGCCATCCTGTGCAATCACAGCCACATTATTGCGCGATCCCCATTCAATCAACTGTTCACGAGCCGCGGCACGGAAGGTATCGCCGGCAGCCAGTAGCACACTATGCCCCTGCGCCTGGAAATGATGCGCGAGTTTGCCAATGGAGGTGGTTTTGCCAGCACCGTTAACGCCGGCAATCATGACAACACGGGTCTTATCGGTAGTGGCCGAAAATGGCTTTTCCAGGGGCTGAAGATGCTCAGTCAGCAGGTCACGCAAGGCGCGTTTGACCGTCTGCGCGTCTTCAATACGTTCTTTTTTGACCTTTGCACGCAGTTTGCCCAGCAGGGACTCGGTTGCCTCAACACCGGCATCGGCCATAATAAGTGCCGTTTCGAGCTCCTCAAAAAGATTTTCGTCGACCTTTACGCCGACGAACAGGGAGCTGATGTTGGTACCCGTCCGGGACAGACCATCCTTCAGGCGGGCCAGCCAGGAACGCTTTTCAGACTTGGGGCGTTCTGCAGTCGCTGTCGGGGCGGGAGTCGTTGCTGGGGCTGTTGCTGCCACCGTAGGAGTCGCGGCGGTGGGAGCTTTGTCAGGCGTGGCTGAAACCGTGGCGCTGGCAGAAGAAGCGTCAGGTGCAGGCGCGGGCGCTGGTGAGGGCACCGGGGCCGATGTTGCAGCTGGAGCCGGAGTTGACGCTGCTACGGGCGCTTCATGGGATGGAGTCACTGCTGGAGCACTGGTTACGCCCGCGGCTGTAGTGCTATTGTCTGCTGCCGTTGGGACCGGGCCTGCGTTTCCACCTCGATCATCTGTCCGGGCCAGAATCTGGTCTGCCGATTTCTTTGCAGACGCAGCCTTGTCCGTAAGATCAACGTGTACGGGTGGCGCTTTTGGCAACTGCTGAATCTGGCGAGCTGAATCGCCCTGGCCTTGCTCAGCTTTGGCCTGAACAGGCGCAGAAGGCGCTGCTGGCGTTGGCGTCCCAGTAGCCGCAGATGTCGCAGGCGGCTCTTTCACAGGTGGTTCGCGCGATGGCGGCTCCTGTGGTGGCGGCTCGGCGGGAGCAGGAGGTTCTTCTGCCGGTGGCTCTTTCGCAGGGGGTTCCTTGACCGGAGGCTCTTTTGGGATCACCGGCTCGGGCGTTGGGGCATTGGGCTCCCGCGGCGTATTGTCCTCTTCGACGGGGAACTCACCTGATATTGAATGCTCGGGCACTGGTGTAAGCGCAACGCCTTCCTCCAGCGTTTCGGGCTGACGGGTTTCAAGAGCCGGTTCGACCGGCTTTTCGGATATCTCGCTGGTTTTCTTTTTGCGTTTGAAGAAACTGAACATGGGTCGCCGCAGGAAAGTGAATACTACAATAAGAGTCAGAGTTGTATTTTAACAGTCTACATAGAAACATTGATGAAACCAGCAATCCGTTCCTCAGGCACTTCCCGCAGTCCGGGCACGTCCGGCAAACGTCAGGCTGTGCGCATTATCGGCGGACAGTATCGGCGCTCACTGATCCCCGTCGTCGACGCCTCCGGTCTGCGCCCTACCTCGGACCGGATCCGGGAAACCCTGTTTAACTGGCTCACGTTTCTGTGGGACGGAAAATTCGACGACAAATCGGTGCTGGATCTCTTCGCAGGTACGGGCGCACTGGGTTTTGAAGCGGCTTCACGGGGTGCCGCCCATGTGCAGATGGCAGAAAACCAGCCTGCAGCCCTGGCGGCCTTGCGCGCCACGCGCGACAAACTGCAAGCCACCCAGGTGCGTATCAACAGCGCCGATGCATTCCTGATGCTGGAGCGCATGAATGCCAGTGCCTTTGACCTCATCCTGCTGGATCCGCCCTTTGCGGGTAAGCTGTTTCCGCGCATCTTTCCGTATCTGGAAGGCATCATCAAGCCCGGTGGCCTGGTCTATATTGAATCTGACCAGCCCGAGGACCCGGGCCCCGCATTTCCGGTGATCAGACAGGGTAAAGCCGGACAGGTCTATTATCAGTTGCACCAATTTCATATTGCACCGCAAAAAATTGGGTAAATACCTTATAATCGACGTTCCTTTAAACGCTCAGGCCGCTATGTCGGCCCTATTCCCGGCACCGATCGGGATCAAACGGAGCAAATGATGATCACTGCTGTATATCCAGGGACATTTGATC
>JAFAGQ010000066.1 GCA_023422555.1 Pseudomonadota bacterium | reverse complement strand
AATCGTAATTGATATAGTTTCTTTTTTCAACTATTTTTTATTGATTTTTTGAACAACATCCCGCATGATTCCGCTTATCTTCAATAAAAACCATCGGTTACCCATGAAGCACCCCCAGAATATCAAGGAACTGTTTTCCTACCGCCTTAACCGCCTTGCATTCCTGAGCAGTACGCTGGCGGAGTCCATCAATCAGGATATGTTCGGGCTGGACAAACAAGGCTGGCGATTCATCGGTTTGCTGGGCGCATTCCAGCCCATGTCATTGAAGATGCTGGCCAAAGAGGCCAACATTGATAAAAGCCGCGCCAGCAAGGCAGTGGCCAGCCTGTCGGAACGCGGGCTTATCAAGCGAAAAGGAAGTGACAGCGATGGCCGTAGCATCGAACTATCGCTGTCAGAGGAAGGAGAAAAGCTCTACGCCACCGCTTTTCCCATCGCGCTGCGTAGAAATAATGAGATTCTGGAAGTGCTCTCTGCAGATGAAAGAGCTCAGTTCGACCAGATCCTGGATAAATTGATTTTCAGGACAAAAATACTGATGGATAAGCATCCTGGCCGACAAAAGCGTAAATAGACCCTGTCATATAACCGGGAATTTACTCAGGTACCGCCCCTGACATTTTGACAAGATCACCGTAACGTTTGATTTCAGACGTCATGAAACTGCCGAAATCAGCAGCAGAGTTTTCACCCTCTACCACCTGCGCGCCCATGTTTTCGAGCTGCTTGCGCGTTTCGGGATCTTTCAGTGCAGCATTCACCGCCTGATTCAGCTTCTGAACCACGTCATCTGGTGTGCCTTTGGGCGCCACAATGCCATACCAGGCGGAGGCAATCATGCCCTTGACGCCGACTTCTTCAAACGTGGGCACATCAGGCAAAAGCGGAATGCGTTTTTTGGAGGCAATGGCAAGTGCTCTCAGATTGCCGCCTTTTACCTGCGCCATAGAACCGGTATCAATCATAAAATCCAGGCGTTTACCCAGCAGATCGCTGACCGCAGGACCACTGCCTTTGTACGGCACATGAGTAAAGCGCGCTTCAGTCAAATGCTGCAGGAGCGACGTGGCCAGATGCTGTGAAGAGCCAACACCGGCAGAGCCGTAATTGAGTTCTTCCGGGTGTGCCTTGGCATAGTCGATCAGATCTGAGGCAGTCTTGAATTTGGAGTCAGGTGGTACTTCAAGCACATTTGGAATATCGGCTACGAAAGCAACGGCAGAAAAATCTTTCTCTGCATCAAAGCCAAGTCGTTTGTACAAATGTGGATTTGCTGCATTGGTGGAACTGGTCGCAACCAATAACGAGTAACCATCGGCCTTTTCACGCACGAAGCCAGATGTACCAATATTGCCACCTGCGCCGGCTTTGTTTTCCACCACCACGGTCTGTCCAAGCTGCTGAGTCAGACCTTTAGCCAGAATACGTCCCAGCACATCAGTTGCCCCGCCTGGCGCCCAGGGCACAACCAGCTTGATCGCATGATCAGGAAAATCTGCAGCGTGAGCGATGTGGATGGCGCTCATTGAAAACGCTGCCGAAGCCAGCAGTGCACAAAAAGTCTTTCTATTTTTAAATGTCATTGACATATCTCCTGAGTTAATCCAACACTGTCATAGTGTTGCGGTAGATGCACAGTCCACCTCGTTGTAAAAAATCATTCGCCATCAGCGGAAAACAGCACATCTTAATTAGCACTGGCCGGTCTCGGTTTGCTCAGTTAAACTTGAGCACCAAAAGACTCCCCTTTCTGATTACCATGCTCACCTTCAAGCAAATCGAGGCATTATATTGGGTCGTTCAGATGGGCAGCTTCTCCAGCGCCGCAGAACGTCTTAATACCACTCAATCTGCGATTACAAAACGCATACGAGAACTCGAAGCCGATTTCGATATCCGGATCTTCGACCGTAGCGGCCACAAGGCCACACTAACAGCCAAAGGTCAGGAAATCCTCGATCTGGCCTCCGAATTGCTGACCCAACGCGATCTCATGCTCATGAAGCTCAAAGGGCATCATACCTTTTCAGGTAACCTGCGCCTTGGCATCACTGAAATCACAGCCATGACCTGGCTGCCAAATCTGATCGAGCAACTACGTATTCTTTTCCCTAAATTGACCATCAGTCCAAAAATCGGCATGGCCGCGGAGTTACAGCAAAACCTGCTGAAGGGGCAGCTGGACATGGCCTTTTTGCACAACGAATTCAAATCCCCCGTGATGCAGCAGTTTCCCCTGGACTATGTGCACTTTGCCTGGGTAGGGAGCCCGGGAATGATCACAAGTGATCATATTTATACGCCGCAGGAAATATCTCAGATGTCATTGATACGCCAGGACACCGAATCGGGTCTGAATTCCCTTTACGACGATTGGCTCAAACCTTACATTGCCGAACGCAATCTGTTCACCATCAACAGCCTACTGGCGATGGCTGGTCTGACTGTTGCAGGATTCGGTATCTGCTGTCTTCCAATCGATTATTTCTATCCGCTTGTTACCAGTCGAAAACTCACCATCCTCAAGACCAGCAAGCCTGCTCCCAAATCCCTTTATTCGGCCATGTACGCCAAAAATGCCAATGCCATGCTTTACAAGGAAGTCGCAACCCTGGCAAAAGATGTCTGCAATTTTGGCATCCCCTACGGGAGCGCAATCAATGTCTGATATCGGAAAGAAATTTTCTGGCCCGGTCTGTTCGCGCGTTTGAAAAAAATTCCTGGGGCGGTGCCTGCTCCACAATTGCTCCTGCGTCCATGAACCATATCGTATCGGCCACTTCACGGGCAAAATTCATTTCATGCGTCACACAGATCATTGTCATCCCTTCTGTCGCAAGACCCTTCATTACCTGCAGGACCTCGTTCACCATTTCCGGATCAAGCGCACTTGTCGGCTCATCGAACAACATGATTTTGGGATCCATGGCCAGCGCCCGAGCAATCGCAACGCGTTGCTGCTGGCCGCCAGAAAGTTGCCCTGGAAAGGCACCGGCCTTATGGCCTAGTCCTACCCGCTCCAGCAGCGTCATCGCTTTATCACGCGACTGCTTCTTGCTGTTTCTCTTCAATAGGACGGGGGCCATCATCAGATTGTCCAGCACGCTCATGTGCGGAAAGAGATTGAACTGCTGGAACACGAAGCCGATATGGCTGCGCAAATCATCAATGGATCGGCACTTGTTGACGTCCTGATCGTCAACAACGATTGAACCTTTCTGTATTGGTTCGAGGCGATTCACGGTACGGATCAGCGTCGACTTTCCTGAACCCGATGGTCCACAGACGACAAGGACTTCGCCTTTTGAAACACTGGCACTAACATCGCAAAGAGCCTGATACTCGCCATACCATTTGGATACGTTATTAAATTGAATCATGTGCTTTCTCCTAGCCGGCAAATGCGATTCGGCTGTTGTGAATCTTCGTTTCCACAAGCTTGACTACACTTGTCAGAATCAAATTAAGAAAAAAGTAAGTCAACGCGAGCAGCCCGAACACTTCGAATGGTCGAGTCAGCAGAATATTGTTGATCTGGCTGGCTGCGAACGTCAGCTCATGAACACTGATCACGAACCCCAGCGAAGTCTCCTTCACAGTTGAAATGAACTGGCTGAGGATGCTTGGAATGGTATTGAAAAGTGCCTGAGGCAGGATAATTTTTCGCATGGTCTGAACATAGCTCAGGCCAAGCGAGCGACCGGCTTCCTGCTGTCCGGCGGGCAATGCCTGAATACCGCTGCGTACGATCTCTGAAATATAGGCACTCTCATAGAAAACCAGCGCCACCACCATCGTGGTTGTCCCAGCCACGGGGCGATTGATGATGACCGGCACCATGAAATAGGCCCAGAAAATGAACATGATCAATGGCAGGCCGCGCACAATGTAAACAATCGCCGTGGCCGGCCAGTACAGAATCCGCAAGGATCCAATGCGACAGAGCGCCAGCAGAATACCCAGCGGGAATGAAAATACCAGGCTGAGGACTGCCAGAATAATCGTGGCCGCAAGTCCCCCAAGGGGGCCCTCGGGATATTGGCCTACCAGCAGAAGCAGCCAGTTATCGGAAAGTATTTCAAGCATAGTTTTATCCGGACCACTTATCAGGAACGTTTTGCCGTGAACGACGCCTTGCGTGAGAGTGCTGCCCCTATAAACATGAGGCAGAGCGAAATCGCAAGATAAATGACTGTCACGACAAGATAGATTTCAAATGTCTTGAAAGTGGCAGATTCGATTTCCCGACCTGCCCCTGTCAGCTCGATCAGTCCGATAGCCATGGCAAGACTGGTATTTTTGAACAGCAACAATGTCTGATTGGTCAGCGTCGGAATGGATACGACAAACGCCTGGGGCAAAATCACCTTGCGCATGGCCTGAAGATAATTGAGTCCCAGCGTCCTGGCCGCCTCCATCTGTCCCGCCGGAATCGAGCGAATTGCGCTACGCAGATCCTCGGTGACGTAGGCGGCGGTAACCAGACCGATGGCAATGGTGGAATAAAAGAACTCTCCGCCGATGACGTTGATGGAATCATTGATCGCGTCAGGAACGATGGATGCAATACCAAAATACCAGAACAGAATATGCACCAGCATTGGCACGTTACGATGAAATGCCACGTACACTGCAATCACATAGTTGATCATGCGGATGTTCAGTGTACGCAGGACAGTCAGGACGCTTCCGATTCCGAATGCGATCAGCCAGGCCAGCAAAGTCATCTTGAGCGTCGTCAGCACACCTTGCAGCACCAATGCAGGATAGTCGCCCTGCATTAAAGAGGCAAAGTCCAATGTGTAGTTCATATTTTTACGCTCCCTGGCCTGGCTTTTTCGAAGAGTACTAGCCCTTTATCTCTTCCATTTTGAAGATACGCTTCGTATGGAAATTGGTGTTTGGTCCAAACCATTTATCGAATATCTGCTGGGCCTTGCCGCTGGATTCGAGTTGCGCCATCGTTTCATTGACTTTGTCCAGCAACGCTTTTTCGCCTTTTTTTACACCTAGCCCCCAGGCCTCGGTAAAAAGCGGTTCGTCAATCATGGTGAGTTTGACTGGTGTCTTCTCGGCGCCCTGCTGGAATTTGAGCAGCATCAGTTCCGAACCCACAAAGCCATCCACTTTTTTCTGCTGAAGCGCAACAAACGCGGTGGGCGGATCCTTGAACGTGACCGTTGTCACATCAGGAATCAGCCGCTTCGCACCGGCTTCAGAAGATGATCCACTGACGGCGCTCACGCGTTTGCCTGAGAGGTCATCGGTTTTCTTCAGCTTATCTGCGTCCGATTCGCGGATCAGAATTTTCTGAGGACTGACGTAATCAGCATAACTGTAGTCAATCTGTTTGGCACGTTCAGGAGACCATCCGAGATTGGCAGCAACCACATCTACACGTCCCGCGACCAGCTCAGGAATTCTGGCTGCCACCGAAATCATCTTGACGTCAAGCTTCACACCGATAGCATCTGCAATTTCCTTGCACAGGTCGACTTCATATCCGACGACCTGGCGGGTCTTTGTATCCTGAAAGCTGAAGGGTTCAGATGTACCCAACGTGCCGCAAACCAAAGAACCGCGCGATTTGACATTATCCAGGGCATCAGCATGTGCGGTAGCCGCACAAGCAAGTGCAAGAGGCAAAATGACGAGTAATTTTTTGATTTTCATAACGATCTCCCGATCATAATCACTGCTTATTGAAGTTGACTGCAGGCAAATGCAATTTTTTCGCAACCTTCGCGAATGGTATTCAGATCTGTGGCAAAACTGATTCTGATAAAGCCGGGCGTACCATAGGCACTTCCGTCAAGCACCGCTACTCCAGTAGAATCGAGCAAGTAGTGGACAAAATCCAGATCGGATTCAATGATTTTCCCGTCTGGCGTGCGCTTCCCAAGCAATCCTTTTACGCTCGGAAATACGTAAAACGCCCCCTGAGGAGAGGCACATGTTATCCCGTCAATCTCATTGAGCAGTGGAACGATGATATTGCGTCGCTCGGCGAAAAGTTTGCAGGCCTCACTAACACAAGTCTGATCCAGCGTGAGCGCAGCCACAGCCGCATGCTGACTGGGCTCGCTCGCGCAGGATGTCGTTTGCGAAATCAGGGTCGAGATTGCCTTGATCAGCGGAGCAGGACCGGCGGCATAACCAATACGCCAGCCGGTCATCGCATAGGCTTTGGAAACCCCGTTGACCAGAAGTGTGCGCTCACGCAGCTGCTCACTATAAGTTGCAAGCGACACATAAGGGGCGTCATAACTGAAGTGCTCGTAAATTTCATCCAGCATCAGGAAAACGTGAGGATGTCGCTCAAGGACAGCCGCAATTTCCTGGAACTGAGCAGCGCTGTATATGGCCCCGGACGGGTTGTTGGGAGAGTTGAGCAGCAGCCATTTTGTCTTTGGCGTGATCGCCCGTTCCAGATCCTTCGCAAGCACCAGAAAGCCCGACTCAGACGATGTTTCCAGAATAACGGGCTTACCGCCATTTAGTACGACCATATCCGGATACGATACCCAGAACGGTGTGGGAATAATGACTTCGTCGCCTTCATCCAGGGTTGCCGCCAATGCCGTATAAATCAGTTGCTTGGCACCGGTACCCACAATAAGCTGATCCGTTTCATAGGCCAGTCCGTTTTCGCGCTGGAATTTATGTGCCACCGCCTCAAGCAGTTCGCGCATGCCCGCTGAGGCCGTGTATTTCGTACCACCTTTGCGGATTGCCGTCACAGCAGCGTCAACAATATGAGCTGGCGTTGGCAGATCAGGTTCACCGATCGTAAAGTCAATAATGGTTTTTCCCGCCGCGCGCAGCGTCTCCACTTTTTTCTTGGCCGCCATACTGGGAGAAGGCTTGATGACACGCATTCTTGCTGCCAGTAAATTACGTTGTATGCCGTTTGTCATGTCGTTCACAATTGACTCGTTTCTCGGATATATTCGATTCAGGAAATTAAGGATTCAGGAAATTCAGATAAGACCTTTGTTCGCAAGAAGTGGATGAAGCCAGCTTTGCTCAACCGCTCCTGTCGCGATTTCATTCATGATTTTCTCTTCTTTGGCAGCATGTGCTCTTGCGGCCGCAATCAGTGCCTGAGCCTGTTCCACCGGAAAACTCACGATACCGTCCTCATCGCCTACAATGACGTCGCCGGGCTGAATGACCTGTCCGCCAATACTCACTGGCACATTGATTTCACCGGGGCCCTCTTTATAGGGACCACGATGGACATTACCCTTTGCATAGCAGGGAAAGCTGTCATTTTCAAACGCGGCTACGTCGCGAATTGCGCCATTCACAATAACGCCGGCACATCCACGTTGCTGAAGATACTTTTTCATGATTTCACCAATGCAGGCGTTGCTCACATCTCCGGCTGCATCAATCACAAGGACGTGGCCGGGCTCAAGCATCGTCATGGCCTTGTAGATATAAAGGTTATCGCCCGCGCGTGTTTTGACCGTCACCGCAGTTCCAACCAGCTTGCCGGTTTTATTGAACCGTTGAAGACCAACGACCCCTACCTGGCGCGAAAGATTATCGCTCAGGTGTGGGGTCACGATATGATGAAACGCGTCCGCAACGTCCTGCTCAAGCACAGCGCGGGATGGATTAATTTGGGGGGAAAGGTCATTTGTCATCTGTGTCACTCCTTGACGGCATCATGCCAACAGACGACGTAAGCTCAAAGGGAATTAAACTCCGTTTCTATCATTCCCAAAAGGAATATTGACCGAAAATCAAAGAATTTCAGACTCAGAAAAATGAAATTTAAGCTGGAATTTCAATCGCTTAGTGAACACCTTGCAATTAATGACGGCGCACAAGCGCTCGCACCAATACAGTGCAGAGCATGTGCAGCAGAACCCTCAGACTAGGGAAAATCCTAGGAGGCAATCTGCGATTTCAGATGCGCAATCAGCGCTTGCGCGGCGACCGTTGGAATCCTGTCGCGCGATTGAACCAGCGAGATCATACGGTCGGGCAGTTCCAGTTCCAGTGGGATCACAGCGATCGAGGGTTTGTCGTAGAGAAACAGTGAGAGACCCGGCACAATGGAAATGCCCATGTTATTGGCGACCAGGCCGGCGACCGTAGACAGATTCGAGACCTCCATCTGCGTGATGAGTTTTTCGGGATAGAAAGACGCATCCAGATGCTGTCGAATACTGGTGGTTCGCACAAACTGAATAATGGGATGGGATAGCATATCCCGCTGGCGCAATGATTTTTCTGATGCCAGGGGATGGTCGGTGGAACAGACTACGTAAAACGAATCGGAACACAGTGGTTCGCAAATGAGTTCAGGAAGTGCCTCACCCACAAAGGTGACCGCAAAATCTGCCTTGCGCGCCTTGACCAGATTCAAACATTCGTCGGCAGTCACATCGATGAAGGAGACTGAAACGCCGGGATAATCGCGATTGAAATTTGCCACCGCCGGTATCAGACTGCCTACGGTCACGGATGGCAGCGCGGCAACGGTCACATGCCCGGCCCGCTTTGATACATGCTGGCGCAATTCACTGACCGCATGTTCAAAGTCATCCAGCAGCTTGTCTGCGAACGCTTCAAAAAGCTTTCCTTCGGGTGTCAGCGTTACATTGCGCGTATTGCGTTCAAAAAGTCGCGCGCCTACCTGTTCTTCCAGATTCTGTATCAGAACACTGAGTGCGGGCTGCGTCAAATGGCAATGACTGGCCGCCCGGGTAAAATTTTTCTGGGAGGCCAGCGCCTTGAAAGCTTTGAGCTGTTTGGTCGATAGGTTCACAAGTGTGTTATCAGTTCGAAAGATGGATCGGGTGCAGAGCGAGCGTACTCGCCCTTCCCTTTCCGCTATCGTACTTCAACACCGGCCTTGGCAACGATATCCACCCATTTTTCTGTTTCCGCTTTCTGAAATGCGGCCAGCTCTTCAGGCGTACTGGCATCGGCCTCTATCCCCTGCACCTGCAGATTTTTAACCACAGCGGGATCATTCAGCGTTTTGACAAAAGCGTCATTCAATACCTTGATCACCTCAGGCGGCGTTCCTGCGGGCGCGTAGGACGCGAACCAGGCAACCATTTCATAACCTTTCACACCTGTCTCTTCCAGCGTTGGCAGATCCGGGGCAATATCCGTACGCTTTTTGGTGGACACAGCCAGTGCACGAAGCTTCCCTTCCCGTGCCAGCGGCAGCGTGGTAGAGGCATCGGCGATCATCATCTGGATTTGACCCCCCACAGTATCAACAACGGCCTGCGGATTGCTTTTGTAATCGACATTGCTGATTTTGGTGCCGGTCAGAATCTTGAAAAGTTCCCCACCGATGCGGGCAGAAGTGGATCCGCTTCCGAAGAACACTTTGTCCGGATTCTGCTTCAGGTAATCGATGAATTCGGGTACAGTTTTGGAGGGAATGCTCTGAGGATTGACCACTAACACAAGTGGAATATTGCCCAGTTTTGATACCGGCGCAAAATCCTTTACCGGATCATAAGGCAGTTTTTTGAACAGCGCAGAGTTACTTGCATGCGTGGTATTGGATGTCACAAAAATACGATAGCCGTCAGGTTTGGCGCGCGCCACGTCCTGCGCTGCAATGAAGCCACTGGCGCCCCCCTTGTTTTCAACGACAACAGTCTGTCCAACCTTCTTTGAGACCTCTTCTGCCAGTACGCGGGCCAGCTTGTCTGTTCCGCTGCCTGCGCCAAAGGGCACGACAAATGTGATGGGCCGCTCGGGATAGGCCGCCCAAGCCTGGCTGCCCAGCATGCAGGCACCCAGAAGCGCCGAAGTCATCACACGTTTTACATTCTTCATTCTCATTTTCTGTCTCCAGGTTAAATTTCAGATCTGCACGGTCATATCCAGCAGTCGAAAAGAATTCGACTTGCCGTGCTTGTCCAGATTCAGGCTGCTGTTGACACCGCCTTCAAGTACGTTGTCGATAACAAAATTAAGTGCCTGAATATTCGGCAGCTCGTAGCGCACAACGTGGCTGGCACCGCGATGCGCGAACCATGCCTGAACTTTCTCGGCACTGACCTGCTCAAGCAGGATGGGCCAGTGCTTTTCTTCGTAGGGAATCAGACTGATATTGAGCCGATTTCCCTTATCTCCCGCTCTTGCGTGAGCAATCTCATGAAGTGTGACTGTCCTGGTCATATCTCATCTCCCGTCAAATAACGCCAGGATTCGCTCACCTGTTCCCTGGGAATCAGATAGGAAACCGTTCGCACACTGCGCTTGATATTCGTCCGAACGCCACCGCCGCCAGCCGGGCCGCAGCAATACAGCGCATTGACTTCGTGCATCAGTCGCTCAACGGTCGAACGTGCAGGCGCATTGACAGCCAGACGCAGCCGTACATCCTGAGTTTCTGTCAGGGAAAGCGTTTTGGCCAGATCGCCACTATCGGAATCCAGAATACTCACGCTCCCGATCAGATCCTGACGAAAGCGACACGGTTCTGTCAGCAATTTGGCCCGCTCAGCCAGCACATCGGCCGCCAGGCGCGCACGATGGCCGGCATTGCGTCCGGCATATGAAATTTCACCTTCACCAAACCAGTCACCCATGAAAGAGACCGTAGCCTTCAATGTGTCGGGCCGCGCCTTTCCGGTAGCCCCTGTGAGTTCTACGAGATTGGGTGACATCTGGCGGATGTGGACATTGGAGATATCCAGCACGACATCAGGTGTGATATAGCAGGCGGGATCATGTATTTCATATAACATCTGTTCCTTCACTGTCATCAGATTGACCACACCGCCCGTTTCATCCGCTTTGCCAATGACAATGCGTCCATCCTCAAAGATCTCTGCAATGGGAAAGCCGACATGGGCAAGATCGGGAACGTCCTTGTAGCCCGGATCCGCAAAATATCCGCCGGTGACCTGCGAACCGCATTCCAGCAAATGTCCGGCCAGCGTTGCCGCTGCGAGACGGTCCCAGTCCTCCCAATCCCAATTGAAATGTGATACGGCCGGACCGACGGTCAGAGCCGGATCAGCCACTCGTCCCGTAATCACAATCTGGCTGCCGTCAGTGAGCGCCTGAGCAATAGACCTGGCTCCCAGATATACGTTTGCAGCAATGGGATCTTTGGTCCCTGCGGCCAGTTCCCGGTCGCCTTCCCAGATTTGCATGCTGTCCAGATCCACTTTATGCAGAATATCGTCGCCTTCAACAATGGCAATTTTCAGGCCATCCAGTCCCAGCGATGAAGCAAGCGACCGGATTGCCTGAGCTGCCGCCACCGGATTGGCTGCGCCGAAATTGCTAACGATGGGAATATGATGCTCGATGCAATCTTTCAGTATTGGCTGCAGAACCTGTTCCAGCAAAGGTTCATAACCCAGGGCAGGATCCTGGTTTTTTGCCAGCTGCCCCAGCGCCAGCGTCCGCTCTGCCAGCATTTCGAATATCAACACGGAAGGCTGAGAACGGGCGATCAGTGTTCTGACCACGGCCTGCGCGGCGTCGATCCGGTCCCCTGAAAATCCGGCGCCGCACCCTACCAACAGACTTTGCATAGCGTCTCCCTGTCTATTACTGATGGATTTTTGAACCATTCTAATGAATTATTATTGAAATATTAAATTGATTATTTCGATTGATTAATAAAAAAATGGTATGAATCGGAGCAGTTGGTGCCTTTATCCCTTGTATTAAATTTGTCATATTTACTGTCGGCCTACTGTATACTTTTCATGACAACCAGTTCACGAGGTAGTGACTTTTTGGGATTGACAATGCATCCGTTTGTTGATGGTGGCCTGCAAAATATCTGGCTGAGCAATGGTTATAGAATAAAACAGTCCAGGAACGGTCGAAGCATTGTCGTCCATAATCCTCAAGGGCTGCGCCGAACAATTTGCAGTGCACTATGCGTAAAAAGTGTGCCTCTGAGTGGCGCAGAGTTCCAATACCTGTGCAAGGAACTGCAGCTGCCGCCAGCCACCCTCTGTAAACGCCTGGGCGTGACCGAATCACAGTTGTCACAATGGGAATCTGCTGCACAGGTTCCTCGCCATGCGGACACCTTTATTCGAATTCTGTTTGCAGTCCATCTGGACCGACCGGAACGGGTAATGCGCCTTGGAACCAGGGTTGCTGCCAGGGAGCAGACTGTTTATTTTGTATTGAACCATTCAGACAAAGGATGGGTGCTGCGGGAAACGCTGAACCAGCCGGTGGTTTCAGAATCCGGCGTCCGCAATGATGAAACGGATACAAGCCTCGCGACAGATATGGATTCGCTGGCCTAGTCCTTAAAGCAGCAAACCCACTGACGATACCGCCTATCAGTGGGTTTGCCTTTTCACATCAGGTCATGTTGATTTCAAGCCAGGGTACGGATTTTGGGTTCCCTGTCCCACTGACGCGTTTTGGCCAGTTTGATAAACCCCTTGATGTCCTCCGGTGCCACAACACCGGCATCTGGTTTAATACCGGCAGCCTCCAGGATTTTATGCGTTCCTTTACAGGCCGCGATGGCTTTCAGGTGCCCAAAGGCATCGCGGAACCAGTCGATGGCGGCGGCTTCCTTCACCAGTTTTTCTGCCTCGGCCATGGGCAGAATACTGACAACGCCGTCAAACACAATTGAAGGTGTACCCGCAAGCTGGCCGTCAGCGGTAACCGACGTGCCATCCTTGAGTGTGACTCCCCGTTTCTGCGCTACCAGTTTGCAGGCCGCGCCTGCCTTGGTCAGCGCCTTTTTCATCGCATCAATGGTTTCGTTGTTTGAACCATCTGCAATCAGAATGCCTATGGTACGTCCTTCCAGCGTATCTTTCATTTTATCGATAATGCGCAAGGCCGGAGACGGTGCCATATCCTTTACCGGCACTTGTGGTCTGGCAGCCGGTGGCAAAGACTTGAGTCCCAGACCATTGCCAACCCGTTTTGCCAGGCTCTCATCTATGACGCGCAGCTGACTGACCACTGCCAGACGCACGTGTTCCGTTTCCACTTTCGACAGCTCAAATACCAGCGCCGATGCCAGATGTGCCTGCTCTATGTCCGACTGACTGCGAAAGAACATTCTTGCCTGGCTGTAATGATCGGCAAAGCTCTCGGAACGAATGCGGGATTTGACGCCATCATTCTGAATGGCGGCACTATGAAAGCCAGTTGTAGCGCTGGCTCGCGACGCTTCAGGCTCCAGACTTTGCGGATCGTAAGCCGTCCTTCCTTTGTTGACCTGCATCTGCATATGGCCGTCACGCTGATTATTGTGGAATGGACATTTAGGCGCATTGACGGGAATCTGCGCGAAATTGGGCCCGCCCAAACGCGATAATTGTGTATCCAGATAAGAAAACAATCTGCCCTGAAGCAACGGATCGTCAGAAAAGTCGATACCCGGCACAATATTGGCTGGACAGAACGCGACCTGTTCCGTTTCGGCAAAGAAATTATCCGGCCAGCGGTTCAACACCATGCGGCCGATCATTTTAAGGGGGACCAGTTCCTCGGGAATCAGTTTTGTTGAATCCAGATGATCAAACGGGAACTTGTCGGCCTCCTCCTGGGTGAAAAGCTGAACGCCCAGCTCCCACTCAGGATAGCTGCCATTCTGGATGGCCTCAAAAAAATCACGACGATGGAAATCCGGATCTGCGCCGGCAAGCTTCACCGCCTCGTCCCAGACCGTTGACTGCAGGCCCAGCTTCGGCCGCCAGTGAAACTTCACAAATGTGGTATTGCCAGCCTTGTCGATCAGACGGAAGCTATGGATACCAAAGCCTTCCATCATCCGCAAGGAACGCGGGATAGCGCGATCACTCATTGCCCACATGACCATATGCATGGACTCGGGCATCAGGGATATGAAATCCCAGAACGTATCGTGCGCACTGGCAGCCTGAGGAAAGCCGCGATCCGGTTCCATTTTGACGGCATGGATCAGATCCGGAAATTTGATGGCGTCCTGAATGAAGAAAACAGGCATATTATTGCCCACCAGATCCCAGTTGCCTTCCTTGGTATAGAACTTGACCGCAAAGCCTCGCACATCGCGAGGCGTATCCACCGAGCCGCTACCGCCAGCCACGGTGGAGAAGCGACAGAATACGGGCGTCTGTACATTCTTCTCGGTCAGCAGTTTTGCCGTTGTATATTTAGAAAGTGATTGAGTCAACTCAAAATACCCATGCGCGCCTGTACCGCGCGCGTGAACAATCCTCTCGGGAATACGTTCGTGATCGAAATGGGTAATTTTTTCCCGAAGAACAAAATCTTCGAGCAAGGTGGGGCCGCGTGGGTTGGAGCGCAGCGAATTCTGATTGTCGCTGATGGCCAGACCCTGCTGTGTGGTCATGACCGGATGAGCACCACCTGCCTGCTGGTGCAATTCCCCGGCATTTCCTTTTTCATCTTTAGGGCCATTTGCTTTACGGGAAACGGCTTTTTTCGCACTTGACTTCATTTGCATCTCCTTGATACCGGACTTGAATCATGATCAGTTGAACGGAATACGGGATGACAGAGGAGTTTGCCACGTTGTAAATGGACGCTTTCAGGCGGGGATCATTTTCCCGCCTGGCTGACTCCTCACCTCGTTTGAAGCTTGAACATTGGCATAACTAGTATGCCATATTCCCTTCTGACGGTGAAGATGATCCAGACCCGGGAGGTAACCAGAGATTTCGAGTGATTTTCCATAAATTGACCAGCAAAAAGCAAAGACCCCCAACACCAGTTGAGGGTCTCGCTTACGAACTCGCGTTGCTGCGTGCTGCATCGCAGGTCTCGTGAAAAATATCCGGTTTACGACGCCTGATTCATGACCTTTTTTGACAGTTCATTACCATGATATTTCTTGTAAATGGCATTGAGCTTGCCGTTCTTCAGATTCTCCTGAATCCATTTATCGAGCCAGGCCTTGAGTTCAGGATTATTTTTAGGCAAGGCAATACCCAGCATGAATTCATTCTGGACAAACTTGATTTCAAACGGATCTTTGCTTTGTTTCTTGTTGATTTCAGCGACGATAGGCCATTGTGAAGACACTACCCGCACCTGACCTGAAGCGCCTGCCGTGACCAGCGTGGCGTCATCCTCAAAGCGACGAATATTGGCATCTTTCGCATTCTTTGTAATATCCGCATCGTTAACTGTCGCCCGTGTCACACCGATTTGTACGCCTTTGAGATCGGCATAATTTTTGATCTGCACATCCTTGGGTGCGGCCACGATTGTCTGCAATGACGCATAAGGCACGGTGAAATCAACCACCTTGGCGCGTTCCGGCGTAATCGACAGACTGGATACTGTCAGATCGGCCTTTCCGGTCTGAATCACCGGCACCCGCGCCGCATTCGTGATCTGCACCAACTGCAGTTTCACGCCCAGGTCCTCTGCTAGCAGCTTGGCCGTATCTACATCGGAACCTTCAGGTTCCATACTGGCATTGGCATAACTGAACATCGGTACCCCCATTGCCACCGCAACGCGGATGGTGCCGTTCTTTTTGATGGTTTCAAGCGAGTCCGCATGACTGACGGCGCAGACGCCCATCAGACCAATGCCGATACCGGCCAGTTTCAGTGCATGTAAAAATTTCATTTGTCGTCCTACCTTTGTAAATATGATTGTTTAATAAGAATGGGAGGTGGCCGATTTAAAGCCCTGCGGCCACGAACGCCTGCAGCTCGGGCGTTTGCGGATGGTCCAGGATTTCCGGTCCGCCGGTTTCCCATACCAGCCCCTGATACATATAAATCACCTTGTCGGCAATTCGGCTGGCAAAGGCCATTTCATGCGTAACCAGCACCATAGTCATGCCACCTTTTGCGAGGTCTTCTATCACGCGCAGCACTTCGCCAGTCAGTTGCGGATCCAGTGCAGAAGTCACTTCATCAAAAAGCATGACCCTGGGTTCCATTGCCAGCGAGCGGGCAATCGCTACGCGTTGTTGCTGACCACCAGACAACTGCTCGGGATAACTGCCAGCCTTTTCTGCAAGCCCGACCTTGACCAGCACAGCCTGCGCCCGCTGCACGCATTCTTCCTTAGACATCCTGCGAACATGTTTGAGCGCCAGAACAATATTCTGCTGAACGGTCAGATGGGGAAACAGGTTATAACTTTGAAATACGATCCCGACATCCTTGCGCAGCTCGCGCAGATTCACGCTTCCGGATCCGATTTCATGACCGCAAACAGAGATCGTTCCACTGTTGATGGTTTCCAGATGATCCATGCAACGCAATGCAGTACTCTTGCCCGATCCGCTCTGACCAATAATGGCGACGACTTCTCCACGGTTTATTTCAAATGAAACGCCTTTGAGAACTTCGTTATCACCAAAGCGCTTGTGTACATCGCGAACGTTAACGATTGCCGACATTCAGTTTTTTCTCCATGGCCCGGCTCCAAAGTGACAATGGATAGCAGAGCATAAAATAAAAGGCACCCACCAGCATGAAAACCAGAAAAGGCTGGAACAACGAGTTATTGATAATCTGCCCCGCGCGGGTCACTTCGACAAATCCCACGACCGAAGCAAGCGAGGTCAGCTTGATGACCTGCACCAGATAACCGACAGATGGCGGCAATGACATTCGCAATGCCTGAGGAATAATGACAAGAATCAATGACTGCCAGCGCGAGAGTCCCAGACATTCGGAAGCTTCCCACTGAGTCTTTTCAATCGCCTGTACGCTGCCGCGCCAAATCTCGCCCAGGAATGCACTTACGTGAATGGTCAGCGCCACCGCAGAGGCGACCAGCGGCGCCACATTGATACCGAAAATACCGACACCGAAATAGACGATAAACAGCAGGACCAGCAGCGGTATCCCCTGAATGATTTGTATATAGGCAGAGGTCACTACCCTTAGTGGCTTGTGCACAGACACGCGCGCAAGCATCACCCCAAAGCCGGCAATGGAGCCGAAGACAAAGGAGATCAGAGACAAAACCAGTGTCCAGCCAACGCCCTTGATCAGAAACAACAATTGCAATGTAGAAATGGATTCCATCAACTATCCCCTCACAGTGGCGGTCTGCACTTTTTTTGTCGTGCTGCCTGTACTTATATTCTTAACGCTGCCCCCACCTTTGCGTGCTCTTGCGGCCTTTCGCTGAAGTTGCGCAATTACCCGCTTACGGCGAAACAGCATCTGTTCTGCGAGCCAGAATAACAATCGCAATATCACGGCAAGCAACAGATACAGCGCGGCGACCACAATGTAGGATTCCAGCGATAGAAACGTCTCAGACTGCACGTTATTGGCCACGGCTGTCAGTTCCTCGGTTGAAATCTGGGACGTAATGGAAGACATCAGCATCATGAGGATGAACTGGCTGGTAATGGAAGGATAGACTTTTTCGAAAGCGGGCAGCATGATGACATGCCAATAGATACGCGGCCTTGAAAGACCAAGACATTCGGCCGCTTCAATCTGTCCCCGAGGAATCGCATCCATTCCCGCACGAATGATTTCCGATGAATAGGCACCCACGTTAATCACCATGGCAATGACTGCAGCGACTGCGGGTGGCATCTGCAGACCTATACTGGAAAGGCCAAAATAAAAAATGAAAATCTGTACCAGAAATGGCGTATTGCGTATCGTCTCCACATAAATGGCGCACACCCGTTGCAGCCAGCGATAGCGGCTACGGCTGCCTATAGAGCAGAAAATGCCGATAATCAGTCCGAAAACGGTTGACGCCAACGTGAGTTCCAGCGTCAGAATGGCCCCGCTGGCAAAGGTGTTCCAATAGGGAAGCAGGCCCGCGAAATTGAAATCATAGTGCACTTGACTCTCCCATAGCGGCGGGCCTTTGGTCTGTCGGCATCATCATTCTTTTTCCGTCTCGAACGGTCCTTGCGCAGTAAAGGCGCCGCCCTGATAAACAGAGACAGGATCATCGTTGGCCGGTCTGGGCTGCTGCTCGATCTCTTCCCGGAATATTTCAGAGGAGTCTTTCGCCACGAAACCCAGATACGCTGCCAGCCGATTGTCCCACCAGACACGCTTGTTGTCTGACATCCCATAGACAATGGTATGCCCCACTTCCGGTGTCTGCAGCCCGCAACGAATCAGTTCCGTCAGATCGCGGGCGCTGATCCAGGTATGCATCATGCGACGATCCTTGACGACAGGAAAGCATGAGCCAATGCGAATGCTCACGGTCTCAATGCCGTAACGATCAAAATAGAAACTGGCCATTTCCTCGCCGTAAGCCTTGGACAAACCGTAATATCCATCTGGTCTGCGCGGCACGCTGGCATCAATGGTTTCATCCTGACGGTAAAAACCAATGGCATGATTGGAACTGGCAAATATCACCCTTCTGACACCGTGTCTTCGCGCACCTTCGTATATATGAAAGATGCCTTTGATATTGGCTTCAAGAATTTCCTCGAAGGGTCGCTCCACCGAAACGCCGCCCATGTGCACGATGGCATCACATCCGGCGACCAATTGATCAACGGCAGCTTTGTCGGCCAGATCGCAAAGCACCATCTCTTCATTCTCTTGCGCTTCGGGGCTCTCGGCCGGCGCAACCTTATCCGACAGCCGGATGGTTTGCGTAAAGGGTTTGAGGGTCTGACGTAGCACCGTGCCCAGCCCACCGGCAGCGCCGGTCAGCAGAAGGCGTTTAAAAGGTTTTGTCTCTTGCACGAAAATTCCAGCCGAATTATAGATTCATTGATGTCTCCCATTGTTGTATGTTATCTGACATCCTGGAATTATCGTTTTCCCTGAAATTATCACAAATGAGTTTCATCGAAACGCATTTCAGTCAGCGTTGGCTGGGTTCAGCGGACAGCAAAATGCGGCCGGGTTCTGATCAGTAAAATGATGGACGCGATGGTAGGCAGCAGTAATGCCAGAAAGCCGTAACCGAAGCTGCCAGTTGCCTGCGAAATCAAACCGATTGCAGGTGGGCCCACGACAACACCCAGATAGGTCACAGCCAGTGTGCCACCGGTGACCGAACCCGATTTTCCCTCTGGCGCACGCTTGGCGACTTCAGCCAGATAGACACCATTCCAGCCGATAGCGGTCGCACCAAAAACGGCAAATACAAAAATAATCCACCATTGACTCGCATTCACATCGATATAGAACACGCCGATAGCGGACAGCAGCATGCCCGCGGCCAGCGCGAGCAATACGCTCCAGGTGGAGAAAAAGTTATCCGCCAGGTAGCCCCACAATATGCGACCTATCACGCCCGCAGCCTGGGAAACCGACAGAAAAACACCCGCAAGAACGAGAGAGGTCCCCACTTCGTCGTGCAGCAAAGTGATGGCATATGTCATTAATGTCAATTGGCATACTGAGAAACAGAAAGAACAGATTGCCAGTGCTCGCAGGACTGGAATTTGAAAAATCATTCTCAGCGCATCAGCAAATTCTGCACGAAACGATTTGCGCGCAACCCCTGCTTCCGGCTCCCAGGACCGGGGCGCCATGCACGACACCAGAGCACAGATGAATAACACGACGCCAATAATGCCCAGTGCAGCGCGCCAGCCTGCTATTTCCTGCAAAGTGGGCATGATCATCGCAGCCAGCACTCCTCCGAGAGGTACACCAGTCTGCTTGATCGAAAATGTCAGGCTCAGCCGATGCATCGGGGTATTTCTGATCAGAATCTGCGAACTGCAGGGTGTCACGGGCCCATAGCCGAGACCAATGAAAACACCGGCGAGTGCCAGCGTCGCAACGGAAGGAAAGAAAACAAAGAGAGCCACCCCCACCGCTGATGAGACAAGGCATAGCGCACTGAGTCTGATGGGACCCACGACAGTTAACATGGCGCCGGCACTCAGGCTGCTGGCCATGGCGGACAGATAGGCAATGGCAATATAAAAACCAATATACGTGGCCGGTATCTGCAGTGTCGAGGACAAAACAGGTGCCATTACGGGCGGCACCAGCAGAATCATGGATGCCAGCGACTGAATGGTCAATGTCAGTACCAGAACAAGCCAGGCCTGCCTGCCCGCAGCTGTGTCGGGCCGAAGCGTTTCGGTAGTTTGGGTGATTGCCGACTCCGTTGTTATTGAACCGTGTTGCTTCGAAACGCCACTCTTCGTTTCACCGTGATGTTCCCCTTGTCTGCTACCTGCTGCCATTTTTGTTTTTCATCTTAAAGAAATACACGAAATTGTGCGGGTTTATTCAAATTCACAGTTGCGCCCTGCTCTTTGCGCTGAGCTGAGCCGACTTCACATAGGGTAGCACGAACCGTTAACTTCATGACTTTGACCAAAGTACTGGCAAACACGCCAGGCTTTGAACGACAATCGGTATAGTGATCGAACACAGCGATCCACTGTTATCCAGGACACTTAACAGATGAAACCGACTTTAATCGACATACAGGAACAACTCGAAGCCTTTGCGCGGGAACGCGAATGGAACAACTATCATTCGCCAAAGAATATTGCGATGGCATTATCTGTGGAAGCCGCAGAGCTACTGGAGATTTTTCAATGGAAAACCGAAGAGGAATCGGCTGAGTTGAACGAAAAGGATCATGAAGCTGCGCGTCATGAAATTGCAGATGTGTTTCTCTACCTGCTTACTATCAGTCGTGTGCTGAACATTGATATTCTGCAGGCGGCGCAGGACAAACTGCGATTGAATGCACAGAAATATCCCGTCGCAAAAAGCAAGGGCAATGCACTGAAATATGATGAGCTTGATAAGCAACCGTAATTGCCACCCAAAGGTGATCTCGTTCAGCACCGGGCCGCGCAAAAGGACACATGGGTGATGGCGCCTGACCTATTCGAACCCTGGCTGGAAAAATGGCAACTGGCGCGCGATGGCGAACCATGGACAACACACAGCAGCCACCTGCTGCCCGTTCAAATTGAGGGCGTTGCCGCGATTCTGAAAATAGCCCAGGATAACGAGGAGATTCGCGGTGGCCGATTATTGGACTGGTGGAACGGCAATGGAGCCGCCAGACTGTTGGTCAGTGAGGCGAATGCCTTTGTGATTGAACGCGCGCAAGGAACCGAATCTCTCATGGACATGGCACTGCATGGCAATGATGATGAAGCCAGCCGGATTGCCTGCCGCACAATCGCCCGCCTGCATGCCCACACAAACGTTGCCGAGCCCGCGCCAGAACTGGTTTCATTGCAAATATGGTTCAGGGATCTCACCGACATCAACCACGATAGCGCGATTTTGCAGACCTGTGCACGACAGGCAAGAAGGCTGCTGGCAAGGCCACAAGACTCAACAGTGATCCACGGAGATATTCATCACGACAATATTCTTGATTTAGCAGATCGAGGCTGGCTCGCCATCGATCCTAAGGGACTATATGGCGAGCGTGGATTTGATTATGCAAATCTTATTGTTAATCCCGACTTGCCAACGGTCACCAATCCGCTGCGTTTTGAACGGCAGATTCATATTATTGCAGACGCCGCGCAGTTGAATATTCAACGCCTGCTGGCGTGGGTGCTTGCGTTTGCCGGCTTATCTGCAGTCTGGTTTACGCAGGACGGCAACGAGCATCAGGCCAAAAAGGATATTGAAGTCGCGCACCTGGCTGCAGGTGCGCTTCAGCTTCATCCGGATTGACCGTAAAGGGCTGCGCCTATTCCAGCGTAAAACCGGCCTGGATCGTGACCTGCCAGTGGCCCACTTTTCCGTCCACCACGTGCCCACGGGTCTCTGTCACTTTGAACCACTGAATATTGCGCACCGTCTCACTGGCCTTGGCCAATGCATTACTGACTGCTTCTTCGATACTGACTTTGGATGAGCCGGTCAGTTCAATATGCTTGTATACATGATCAGTCATGACGTTCTCCTTTTATTGAGATAGGCACAAACCATGTTACCGAGGTTGTGATATTTATGCAATGCGGAAAACGGATGTCGAACTCT
>JAFAGQ010000065.1 GCA_023422555.1 Pseudomonadota bacterium | reverse complement strand
TCTGAAAGGAGCGAATGATGCCCTTGCGCGCAATTTCCGCAGGCTTTTCAGATGTGATGTTTTGACCGTTAAAGAAAATCTCGCCAGAGGTCGGAATAATGAATTTGGTCAGCAGATTGAAACACGTTGTCTTGCCCGCGCCGTTAGGTCCGATCAGTGCATGAATGGAACCTCTTTGCACTTGCAGATCAACCGCGTTGACCGCTACAAACCCAAGAAACTCCTTGGTGAGCTTTTTTGTCTCTAGTATTAGATCTGTCATATTCTTGTCTTTTGAAACCCGCAGGAAAGCGGGAGAATCTGCCCGCTACCGTATGTCAGCGGACAGTATGCGTACGATCAGATCAATTTGCTATTAGTGCTAACCATAGGTGACACAGTGCAGCAAACTTGTGGAAATAAAACGTAGCAGATTCATGTGAAATCAGCACTGACACGCACATTTTTTGCGCCATGTATGTCACGCAGACGACAATTTCGCAACTTCCGGATATTGCATATGTCATGCGGGGGGGCTGCCCGATGATGGCTGCTTGTGATGGTGTCTGTTATGCTTTCGTCGCTCTCAAAAAATAAGAAATGGGCGTCATCACAGCTTCGTGACAACGCCCTTTATCTTCATATTACCTTTGTGCTTTACGGTCGCTATGGCCTGCTTGCGTGGCTGGCGATTATGCAGCCTTAAGTTCTTAGCGACTGTACTGTCACTTGCGCTGAGCGACGATGCCGTAGTTTTAATTTCACGAGCATACCGTCGCCCGCCCTCAGGTGCCGCGACGACGCTATTTACTGCGGCAGTTTGAAGGCCATCACATAGTCACCCAGGCGAGTGCCTATCGAACCATGGCCGCCGGCAACAATCACGACCATCTGTTCGTTCTTGCTGTTCAGATAAGTCATGGGCGTGGCCTGACCGCCTGCAGGCAGTCGCGCATTCCACAGCACGTCGCCGGTAGTCAGATCGTAGGCGCGAATGTAGTCATCCACCGCTGCACCCATGAACACCACACCCGAACCGGTAATCATGGGTCCGCCTATGCCCGGCACGCCCATTTTAATGGGCAGGGGCAAAGGTGTCAGATCACGTATCGTGCCGTTTTTGTGCTGCCACGCAATCTTGCCGGAGCGCAGGTCGACACCGGCAACAAATCCCCATGGAGGCTGCTGGCAAGGCACACCCAGTGGTGAAAGAAAAGGATGCATATTCACGGCATAAGGTGCGCCCTCATTGCTGTTGACACCTTGTTCACCCACATTCAGTTGTGCATCCTTGGCCAGCTCTGCGCGGGGTACCATTTGCGATACAAACGCCAGTTGCAGCGGCATGCCGAACATGACCTGACGTTTTGGATCCACCGCGATACCGCCCCAGTTGAAGGCGCCGAAGTTGCCGGGATACACAATCGTGCCCTGTAAAGAAGGCGGAGTGTACTGACCTTCGTAACGCAGGGATTTGAACTGAATGCGGCACCAGAGCTGATCGAACGGCGTACCGCCCCACATGCGACGTTCAGAAAGTGGCTCAGGCTTGAAGTTCAATGCAGACTCAGGCTGCGTGGGCGAGCTGTGTTCGCCTTCAATCGTGCCCTGAGGAGCGGTGACTTCCCTGACAGGAATCACGGCTTCACCGGTACGGCGATCCAGCACATAAATATCACCCTGTTTGGTTGGCACCACCAGCGAGGGCACCGGACCCTTGCTGGTATTGATGTCCACCAAGCTTGGCTGCGCGGGCGAATCCATATCCCACAGATCGTGATGAATAAACTGATGAACCCACTGAGCCTGACCGTTATTCAGGTTGAGGGCCACCACAGACGTTGCATACTTTTCTTCAGCCTCATTGCGGTAACGACCGAGCTGATCGGGCGTGCGGTTACCCATGGGAAAGTAAACCAGACCCAGCTTTTCGTCCACGCTGGCGACTGACCAGCTGTTAGGTGAGCTCTTGCTGTAAACCTGTTCCGGATTGTCGGTATCGAACGGTGCTGTATCATCGGGATTGCCTGAATCCCAGTTCCACAGCAGCTTACCCGTATGCACATCGTAAGCGCGGATCACACCAGAGGGTGAATCAATTGCATAATTGTCATTCACTGCACCAGCGACAATTACCTTGCCATCAGCCACGACCGGAGGCGAAGTGGAATAGTAATAGCCGTGCTGTTTGAACGGCATATTGTGAGTCAGGTCCAGCTGCCCATTGTCGGCAAAGTCCTTGCAGACTTCCCCGGTTTGCGGATCCAGAGCAATCAGTTTGGCGGTAGCCGTAGGCAGGAACAGACGTGTACTGCACATGCCTGTTGGCGAAGAGGCGCCTGTCGTGTTGCTGGCAGCAACTGTGTTTGTGCCGTTATCGACAGCTGTGTTCATGTCGGAAGCTGCAGCGCCCGAATCAGCAGTGGCTGCTGTATTCGTGGCATCCGCACCCGCGGCATTCGTCTGCGCCGAGCCGTCATCACCTGCCCAGTAAGACACGCCGCGGCATGTCTGGTGCTGGCGCTGACCATCGGCTACCACGTCCGCTTTATATTCCCATTTCTTCTCGCCGGTATCGGCATCCAGCGCAATCGCCCAGTTATGCGGCGTACACAGATAAAGCGTATTCCCAATCTTGATGGGCGTGGCCTGATAGGTAAATTCGTTGGTATCCCCTTCGCCTTTGACATCACCAGTCTCGTAGGTCCAGGCCAGTTTGAGCTTGCTCACGTTATCAGGGGTAATCTGGTCCAGTGGCGAGTAGCGCTGTCCGTAACCGGTGCGTCCGTAGGCATGCCAGTCGTTATCACCGGTGTGATTATTGTTGCCCATATCGGGCTCAGCATTGACAATGCCCTTAGGCAGCTCGCCACTGATATCATGCGTGGGATTGGCAAGACTGCCCAGTGCACCCACGGCAATCAGTACCGTCATGACAGCCAGAATCGCCTTGGAATTGCTCGCTTCATTGGCTGCCATACGTCGGTCCGATTGCAGCCTGCTGCGCAGGGGGCGCGCCACACCGGGCAACAGCAGTATCAGACCTAGAATCAGGAAGAAACCAAGCCGGGAAGCCAGCGGCCACCAGTCATAACCGGATTCGAAAAACGCCCAGACAGCCGTACCAATCAGAAAGGCGGCATACAGAACGAGTGCAGAGGGTCGCCGGCGAAACAACAGCAGTGCGGTAATGATAAGGACAATACCCGCCACGCAATAATAGATACTGCCCCCAAGGCTGACCAGCCAGCCCCCGCCTGCGGCGAGGGCAATGCCCGAAAGTAGCGTGATTAAAGCCGCGATGACATTCATGATCTGCTCCGTTTTCAGACTGCAACCCCAAAGGACATCACGACATCAGGTCGACGGGTCGCTGTCCAGGGTATCTGTCCTTATACCAAAGCTGTCCCGGCAATATGTCAGATGTGATTTTTGCATTCTAGCACCGCCAGACGTCGAATAACCGGAATGCACAACGAAAAAGCCGGTGCGTCCTTCGACGGCACCGGCTGATTCTGCCAGGTATTGCAGATTGTGGTCTGCAATACCATTTCCGAAAGAGGGAATCAGATCTGGGTAATGAACTTGGTGACCAGATATCCATCAAAGGTTTCGACACCGCCTTCGCTGCCAATACCACTATCTTTGACGCCACCAAATGGCGTTTCAGGCAGGGCCACACCAAAGTGATTGATGTTGACCATACCGGCTTCGATTTCATTCGAGGCTTTTGTGGCAGTCTGCAGATTCGTGGTGAAGACGTAAGAAGACAGACCAAAAGGCAGGCTGTTGGCGCGCTTGATCACTTCATCGGTATCCGAGAAACGGACCACAGGCGCGATCGGGCCGAAAGGCTCTTCGGTCATCAGGCGTGAATCATCGGAAATATTGGTCACAACTGTCGGTGGGAAGAAGTAGCCGTTTCCACCCAGCGGATCGCCGCCCAGTTCCACGGTTGCACCGCCCTTGCGCGCATCTTCAACAAAAGACGAAATGGCGCCGACACGACGTTCGTGAGCCAGCGGACCCATTTCGGTATCCTTGGCGGTACCATCACCGACCTTGATCCCTTTCAGGGTCTCAATAAAGACGGAAAGGAACTGATCGTAGGCTTTTTCCTGAACGTAGAAGCGTGTTGGAGAAATACATACCTGACCGGCATTGCGGATTTTGA
>JAFAGQ010000050.1 GCA_023422555.1 Pseudomonadota bacterium | reverse complement strand
ATATGCGTCACTGGGCACCCGAGATGCGTCAGTACATCGAAGACTGCCTGGCCGGTACTACCGGTCCGCTGAGTAAAGACTACAACATGCGCTGGATTGCATCCATGGTCGCAGACGTGCATCGCATCATGACGCGCGGCGGCATTTTCATGTACCCGTGGGACGCCCGCGATCCGAAGAAACCCGGAAAGCTGCGCCTGATGTATGAAGCCAATCCCATGAGTTTCATTATCGAACAGGCTGGCGGCATGGCAACCGATTCGGTCAACCGGATCCTGGATATCCAACCGACCGAATTGCACCAGCGCGTTGGCGTGGTACTTGGTTCGAAAAACGAAGTCGCTCGTGTAAAGGATTACTGCGCCGGATCAAAATGAGTTAAACGGATCGCATCAATCTCTTCCAGAATCTGGCTGTCCAGCGTGAAACCGCTGACAGCCAGATTTTCTTTGAGCTGCTCTGGCGTGCGAACTCCAATGATGGTGCTGGCAACCTGCCACTTCGAATTGCAGAATCCAAGTGCCAGTTGCACAGGTGTCAGTCCATGCTTGCGGGCAAGCGAGTTGTACACACGTGCTGCTTCCAGCGAGACCTGTCTTCCCCAGCGCTGTTTTCTGACCGAATCGTAAATCGTGATGCGCGCATCCTGTGGCGCATCCGGACCGGTCGTACCTGACTTGTCATATTTTCCAGTCAGAAGACCGTAACCCAGCGGAGAGTAGGCAAGCAGCGAAACCTGCAGATGATGGCAGGTTTCATCCAGCGCGTTTTCATACGAACGGTTCAGCAGGCAATACGGATTCTGAATACTTGCCACGCGCGGCAGGTTTTCCGCCTCGGCCAGCCGAACGAACTCGCTGACACCATATGGCGTTTCGTTGGACAGACCCACGTATCGGATCTTGCCGTCACGTACCAGTTTGTCCATGGCCCGCAGCTGTTCTTCGATGGTGCTCTGATCAGGATTGCTTTTTTCGGGATCAAAATAACGATTGCCAAATGCTGGGACCGGGCGCGCGGGCCAGTGGATCTGGTACAGGTCAATATAATCTGTCTGCAGTCTTTTCAGACTGCCGTCGCATGAGCGGATAATATCTTCCGCCGTCAGACCTTTGCCCTCCCGCACCCAGGGCATCCCTCTTGAAGGCCCGGCAACTTTACTTGCCAGAACAAGCGATTCGCGTGTACCGCGGCGATGGGAAAACCAGTTACCCAGAATGGTTTCGGTTGCGCCATAGGTTTCTTCTCTCGTTGGAACAGCGTACATCTCTGCCGTATCCAGAAAATTGACACCTTCGCCAACTGCCATATCCAGTATTTCAAATGCAATTTCCTCTGAGACCTGCTCGCCGAAAGTCATTGTACCCAGACAGATGTCTGTCACTTCCAGACTGCTTTTTCCCAGCTTGACTTTGTTCATTGGTAACCCTTCGCGTATTGACTGAAACTTTTCAATTGTAATGCCACTTTGCCGTATCAAAATTTTTGAACTTATAATCGGCAGTACTATATCTCGCCCATTGCACCATGAATCCCCCTCCTTCACGAGAAATCCATCAGGTTCTCACGCCCGAAACCATACAGATGCTGCTGCTGATCGCCGAAAAGGGCAGCTTTGCCGCGGCGGCGCGCGAACTGAATCTGGTTCCGAGTGCTCTCACCTATCGCGTGCGACAGGTTGAAGATGCGCTGGATGTGCTGCTGTTTGATCGAAAATCCCGGCACGCAGTGCTGACCCCCGCGGGCACTGAACTGATCAATGAAGGCCGGCAGTTGCTGACATCGCTGGAGCAGATTGCCCATCGGGTCAAACGTGTGGCCACAGGCTGGGAACCTTTTCTGACCATCAGTGCCGATACCATTGTGTCCCGCAAGGTGCTGTTTGAATTGTGCGAGAAGTTTTTTGCACTGCAGGTTCCCACACAACTGCGCATTCGCGAAGAGGTACTGGATGGAACCTGGGAAACATTGATTGCCGGACATGCTGATCTGGCGATTGGTGTCAGCAGTACTCTACAGAGTCCGGACATTCTTTCACTGCCTCTGAGCAAAATTTCATTTGTGTTTGTGGTGTCGCCGCAGCATCCGCTGGCAAATGCACCTGAACCATTGGAAGAACAGAACATCGCGCGCTATCAGTCGGTCGCGGCTGCGGACACCGCCAGATTCGCCCGTCGTATTTCATACGGCATACAAAACATGCAACGCGTATTCACCGTTCCCAATCTGCATGCAAAGGTGCTGGCGCATCGCATGGGGCTGGGTTGCGGTTTCCTGCCCTATTCGCATGCCCGGCCATATCTGGAAAGCGGTGAACTCATTGCGAAGAAAGTGGCGGCCTGCCCACGGGTAGTGCAAAGCAATTACGCCTGGCGCAAGCCCTCTCATGGCCGAACTGTGGGCAAGGGTTTGCAGTGGTGGCTGAATGAGCTGGAGAACGAAGAAACACGCCAGGCCCTGATGGGCGACGAATAACAGGGATATTGATTGAGAAGAAGAAGAGACGTTAAGCGATGATGGTTAAAGGGATGACAATTCACAACCAGGCAGAATGGTAATGAAATGATGGGCGCGCATCAGACCAGAGTCGACAGCGCGCCCAGCCGTTGCGGCATCAATCCAGTGTAATCACCGTAGCGCCAGTGGTTTTACGCGCCGCCAGGGCTTTATGCGCATCTGCCACATCCGCCAGGCTGTAGCGCTGAT
>JAFAGQ010000347.1 GCA_023422555.1 Pseudomonadota bacterium | reverse complement strand
GCTGGCCGATTCTGGCCAGAAGCCGATTGCGCGACAGCCGCATATTGGCCCCGATCAGGCCAATGAGTATGGAAAACACGAGCGAGAGCACCGCGATTTCCAGCGTCAGTACCGCACCCTTCAGAATACGTGGCAGGTACTGACCGATCAGATTTAGTTCTTCCATCCTGTTTCCAATAACATGGGCGCAGCACCGATAGAGACTGCGCCCTGCCCATTTGAGACACGGGGATTTTATCCGCAACAAGGGCGTCTGCCGCCATTATATCCCCCCCTCTCCCGAAATAAACCCGCCGTTTTCCCTTAGCCGGCTTTGTATCCTGAGGGAAATTCCCTGTACCTTTTCGGGCAGATGCTGTCATAATCCACCATCTAAGTGCTGCCAGCAGCATTACAGAGATTGCAGTTATAAAGGAATCGTTATGAATCTGAAAAAACATATCATGGGAATGGGACTTTGCGCGATTGCGCTGGCCGTTTCCAGTTCCGCCTTCGCCGCGGGCAAAACCATTCGCTTCGGTACAGACGCCACATACGCACCTTTCGAGTCCACCAGCCCCTCTGGTGAAATCGTGGGTTTCGACATCGATCTGGCCAAGGCCATGTGTGAAAAAATGCAAGCCGAGTGCACGTTCCAGAATCAGGGCTGGGATGGCATTATTCCCGCGCTGCGCGCCAAGAAATTTGACGTGATCGCCTCTTCCATGAGCATTACGCCCGAACGTGAAAAAGCCGTGCTTTTCACCCAGAAAATCTGGACCACGCCAAACATGTTCGTCGCCAAGGAAGGCGCAACTTATCAGTCCACCCCTGAAGGGCTCAAAGGCCTGGATCTGGGCGTGCAGCAAGGCACGATTCAGGACAAATACGCCACCAAGTATTTCAAAGACACCAATATCAAGCGTTATAAAACGCTGGAAGACGCCTATAACGACCTGACCACCGGCCGTGTCAACGTTGTTTTCGCTGATGGCGGCGTGACCACTGCCTTCGTCAACAGCCCAGGCGGCAAGGGCTTCCAGCTTGTTGGCGATCCTATCCCTTCTTCAGCCGATGAAGAGATCTTCGGCAAAGGCACAGGCTTTGCCGTCCGCAAGAATGATACCGAACTCAAAGACAAGCTGAACAAGGCTTTCGACGAAATCCGCAAGGACGGTACCTACCAGAAAATTGCCGACAAATACTTCAAATACGATATTTACGGCGGCTGATTTTCAGCGGTAATCCTGCGCCCCCAATTGAATGCCCGGGCGCAGTAAGGAACAAACCTCCCCTGCCTGGCCGGCCAGTCGATGAGAACCCTGACTGACCGGCGACCGCAACGGGAGGTTTTCTTGCGGATCAGCCCCGTATTTCGCTATCTGCCGGCCGCGTCCGACCACCTGCAATCCTGCCACCTGCCACCTGCCATCCTGCCACCTGCCATCCTGCCACCTGCCACCTGCCACTCTTCACCCTTCCCGACTTTCTGTCCTGGCCCTGGCTCAGCAACCCGGCCTTTGTTTCGCTTTGACATTCTCCGCCGATTCCTGTCATATCGTCAGCTGTCAAATTCCAGTCCATCTTTTAAAAAAACCAACTAACTTCGTTTAAATTCGTCCAAATCGCATTCATCTGTCAGAATATTTAAATTGCGCTCACGATTCGGCATGCGTAGCATTGCTCAATTCGCCCAATCCGTCCGCTGGTGCGCAGCGCCGCGGGACGCCACGATAAAAGGAATTGACTTGGATACGCTTACCCTGCCCCAGACAGATACCATGACTCCACCCTGGACGGTTCGATCCATTCTGGATCTTTACGAACTTCCCTTTATGGACCTGATGTTCCGTGCCCAGCAGATTCACCGCCAGCACCACGAACCCAATGCCGTGCAGCTCTCCAGCCTGCTGTCCATCAAAACGGGCGGCTGTCCGGAGGATTGTTCTTACTGCCCCCAATCTGCTCGCTATGACACCTCAGTCGAGCGCGAGAAACTGATGCCACTGGACGAAGTCATTACCGCCGCTCAACAGGCAAAGGCGGCGGGCGCGCAACGCTTTTGCATGGGTGCCGCCTGGCGCAGCCCCAAACCCCACCAGATCGATGCAGTGGCCGAAATGATCAGCGCCGTCAAGGCACTTGGCCTGGAAACCTGCGTCACGCTGGGCATGCTGCGCGAAGGTCAGGCGCAACAACTGAAGGATGCCGGGCTGGATTATTACAATCACAATCTCGATACCTCACCCGAATTCTATGGACAGATCATTACCACAAGAACCTACCAGGATCGCCTGGATACCCTTGAACGTGTGCGCGACGCTGGCATCAATGTATGTTGCGGCGGTATCGTGGGACTGGGTGAATCACGGCGTGAGCGCGCCGGCCTGATCGCCCAGCTTGCCAATATGTCTCCGTATCCGGAATCAGTGCCCATCAATAATCTGGTCAAGGTGCAGGGCACGCCACTGGCCGATAATGAAGATATCGATCCCTTCGAATTTGTTCGCACTATTGCCGTGGCACGTATTACCATGCCCAAAAGCGTTGTGCGGCTGTCCGCCGGTCGTGAAGTGATGGATGACAGTCTGCAGGCACTCTGCTTTCTGGCAGGTGCCAATTCCATGTTCTACGGAGAAAAACTGCTGACCACAGGCAACCCGCAATTGCAGGCCGATCAGGCTTTATTCAAGCGTCTGGACCTGAAGCCCGTTGGCAATCCTCACGCACATGGAACGCCCGCCGTCGATACGCCGGATGCATTGAACACCGCTGACGCTGCAGCAGAACGTATGGGCGGCGGCTGTGGTTGTGGCTGCAGTTGCAGCTCGATGGCAACAAACTGATGGGCCAGGGCCTGCACAGGATGGTCCTTGCCTCGTTTTTTTCTATTCTTTTTCTGACATTATGATCTATCTCATTCTCAGCATTCTGTGCAGCGTTTCGGTGTCGGTGCTGCTCAAGGTGGCACGCCACAAGGGCATTGATATTCGCCAGGCCATTGCCTTCAACTATGTCATGGCCTGCGGGCTGACCTGGTTTATTCTGTCGCCAAGCCTGCATCCCGCGGCGGGTCATGAACTCCCCTGGGCACTGTTTGGTGCATTGGGGATCATTCTGCCCGTGCTCTTTGTGATTATGTCGCGCGGCGTGGAAAGTGCCGGGATTGTGCGTGCCGATGCGGCGCAGCGTCTATCGCTGTTTCTGACGGTTCTGGCCTCTTTCGTTCTGTTTGGAGAAGCGCTCTCGCTCAATCGCGGACTCAGTCTGATTCTGGCGTTTGTCGCCCTGTTCTGCCTGCTGAGCAAGCCAAACAACACGCATGCGACCCTGGATCCGCGTCGTGGTGCACTTTATCTGTTTCTGATCTGGGTGGGCTATGGCGTCGTCGATATTCTTTTCAAACGCATTGCCCTGACCGGCACAGCCTTACCTAATGGACTGTTTGTGTCGTTTGTGCTCGCCGGTCTTCTGATGTTTGTCTATCTGCTGGCGCGTCGTACACAATGGAACGGCCGAAGCATTTTGGGCGGACTGTTGCTGGGTCTGCTCAATTTCTGCAATATTCTTTTCTACATTCGGGCTCACGGGGCCTTCAAAGAAAATCCGACCCTGGTCTTTACCGTGATGAATATCGGCGTGATCAGTCTGGGCACGATTGTGGGTGCGTTTGCTTTCGGTGAAAGAATCAGCCGCGTCAATGTGCTGGGTATTGTCCTTGCCATTGTCGCTGTGCTGACTCTTTACTACTGGACCGTCCTGGCCGGTTAATCTGACCATCAGACCCGGCGGGCCTTCTGATCAAAACAGAAAAATCAGAGGACCTTGCCGGGATTCATAATGCCCAGAGGATCAAATACCTGCTTGATCTGGCGCATTAATTTCAGTTGCAATGGATCCTTATGATGCAGGAACGCATGGCGCTTTAACTGGCCGATACCGTGTTCAGCACTGATACTGCCGCCATATTCCATGACCTCATCGAAAATGGCATCAGCCACACGTGTTTCCCATTCTGCTGCCCAGGTTTTTTCCGCGCCTGCGGGTCTGGACACGTTGTAGTGCAGATTACCATCGCCAAAATGACCGAAAATAAACAGGCGGCAATCCGGGCTTACTTTGCGCAGACGCACTTCGGCGGTCTTCACAAACTCTGGAATTCGCTCTATCGGCAATGAAATATCATGCTTCAGATGCGGTCCATCTGCACGCTGCGCTTCAGAGATTTCCTCACGCAGGCGCCACAGGGCCTGAAGCTGAGCCAGTGACGCTGACACGGCGGCATCCACGCAGAGTTCCTGCTCAAGCGCCTGTCCGATCACGTTTTCAAGCAGTTCTCCCAACGCCTCTTCATCTGCAGTATCAGCCAGCTCAATCAGCACATAAGCCGGATGACGTCCGCCGAAAGGCAGTTGCACGCCCTCCACATGAGTCAGAACCAGATCCAGGCAGGCATCGGTAAAGAACTCGAAAGCCTGTAGCCGGGGTCCGCAGGCACCAAAAACCAGACGGAACAGCTCCAGCGCCTGCTGCTCGGACTCCACTGCCGCCAGCACCACACTGCGTACATGGGTCGGCGCATGCAGCCTCAGGGCCACGCCGGTGATGACGCCCAGCGTTCCTTCTGAACCAATCAGCAGCTGCTTGAGATCGTAGCCGGTATTGTCCTTGCGCAGGGTTTGCAGGCCATTGAAAATTTCCCCATCCGGCAGGACCGCTTCGATTCCCAGAACCAGTTCACGCGCCATTCCGTAACGCACAACATTGACGCCGCCGGCATTGGTCGCCACATTACCACCGATCTGTGATGAATCTTCAGCCGCCAGACTCAGCGGCAGCAGACGATCCTGCTCGTGAGCGGCCCGGCGCAGATTTCCCAGAATGCAGCCCGCATCGGCAACCAGGGTATTGGCAATGGTGTCAATATTGCGGACTTTGTTCATGCGGTCCAGGGACAGGATGATATTGTCCGGTGACGCATCGGGCGTTGCCGCGCCGCAAAGACCGGTATTGCCCCCGCGTGTGACCACAGGAACCTTGTACTCGCTGCACAGACGCAGACATTGCGAAACCTGTTCCGTTGAAACAGGCCTTACCACGGCCTGGGCGCTTCCTTTATAAACGCCGCGCCAGTCGGTCAGCCACGGTTCGATATCCGCAGCCTGTGTTACTACTACATCCGGTCCCAGCGTTTCGAGCAGTCGATCAAGAAATTCGTGCATGAAGATTCCCAGTTGGTTTATTGCCTGCTGTCCCTGGTCGGAGCCGGGGTGCAGACGAAGTCATGAAAGTAGTCAATATCGGTATTACGCTGTCTCATAGATCTGGCGGCTGTCGGAAAGAACGCATATCCAGTCCCAGGCGTTCGCTGGCATTGCGAAGATGCGTCTGCGCACACTTGCGTGCCAGGTCGGGATCTCGCTGCCGAATAGCGGCCAGCACGCTTTCGTGCTCGGTGTGAACCTGGCGGGACAAGGTCAGTCCGTTAGTTGCCGCATCCGATTGGATATCCGGTGCTTTCCGGCTGAGGTCCTGCTCTTTTTTCAGCGTGTGCTGACGCGCAATCTGCACACTCTGGCGCCATTGGCGCGTCAGATAAGGCAACAGTTCCCGGTAGTGAGGGTTATGCGTTGCGTCGGCAATAGCCCGATGAAAACCGATGTCCCACTCCAAAGCCTCTTCAGGCTCGTGCAGGCTCTTGCCGAGAGAAGCCAGAATATGCGTCATCTGCTGCAGATCTGCCTGTGTCGCCCGAAGTGCTGCCAGGGCAGCGGCGCCGCCTTCGATCTCGAACCGCAGCTCGTAAATATGCCGCAGCCCTTCCCGATCCAGCGCGTCAGGTACGGAAACCTGAAAACCTTCGTGAAGCTCACGCGTGAGCACTGTACAACCAGCACCCTGCCGCGTTCTTACCAGACCTTTGGTACGCAACCTTTCTGTGGCCTCGCGGATAACCGCCGCGCTCACGGAAAACTCGCCCGCCAGCAACTTGCCGGAAGGCAGCTTGGTTCCCACGGGATACACCCCTTCTGCAATCCGTTGCATCAGGGTCTGCGCCACACGGTCAGTCAGGGTTGAGGTAATCATTTGCATGGCATAAATATATCAGGTTATCTGATAACTTTGCTGATTTTTTGCGGTGACATACTTTTATTTATGGGAGCCTGCGAAATTGACAGTGAGAATCTATCCTGCAAAATTGACTGCGGGAGTCTTTAAATACGTGGGTGTCTGAATATACAAGTAGCGAATCTGTATCTATTAGATTTCAGGCGGCCGAAAATATAGACTTGCGGGCGGCAGTAAACTTTTCATGAATCGGCAAAAACGGGTTCGGCGGGCAAGGCCGGATTCACTGATCCGTCCCCCCGATATCAGCGATCGCGCGAAGGATCCTCTTTTTTGGAGGGTGCCTCAGCCGGCGATTCGTTCCGGACTTCGCTCTCTGAATTCACGTCACCCGCTTCGGGCTTTTCCGCAACAGCTTCGTCTACTGCTTTTGCCGCTTCCGACTGTTCAGCGTCGACCGAATCGTCTTCAGGCCGATGAAGCGCGTCCTCATCGTCATTAACGGTCTCGTCGCCCTCATCGCCATTCACGCCATTCACGGCCTCTTCTTCACCGTGACTCGCGTCACCCTCTTCACCAGTCATAGCCAGATCCTCGTCAGCAACATTGGTATCCACATCGTTGCGCTGGGGAAGATTCAGCTCGCTGATCGGATCTCCGGCCTGAATGATATCCAGCACTTTATCCATGGCTTCGGGATCAGAAGAAATATCAATGGATTCATTGACTCGAGGATCAAGCGCCGTGGCCACCGGCGATGCAGGTACGCTGACCGACATCGGAACGAACGGCTCGGGATCCACCCGATACGTACCCTTGACTTTCTCCTTGCGCACAAATATGACAAGTGAAAATGCTGCAAGTGACGTATAGATATAGAACATATGCGCGCCACCAATATCCATGAGTTTACCTACCAGCAGCGGACCCAGACTGGCACCCACGCCATAGGTCATGAGTAGCACGCCACTAAGACCCACGCGCAAGGCGGGGTCCACGTGTTCATTGGCAAACGCGGTCGCCAGCGGGTAAATGGTAAATTGCAGCACGCCAAATATTGCAACCAGCACCAGCATAAGCGGATATGGCAGATGCCAGTACCCATATAGCGGTATGGTCAGCACCCCCAGCAACAGGGCGTTAAAGCGAATCATGTTAAGCCGGTAGATGCGATCGGACAGCCAGCCCATAGGCCACTGCGAGAGCAGACCCGCCATCACCGAGACAGACAGGAACAGGGCAACCTGATCGGTATTCATGCCCTCTTTGCTCGCATAGACCGGACCCAGACCATAAAAGGAACCGGTAATACTGCCCGCGACCAGCAGGACAAACATGGACATGGGCACCAGTCGAATAAAGACCTTCAGTTTGATCGGCGTATGAACCTGAAGCGCGGGATGGCTTCTGCGGGTAATGGCAACCGGAATGAGACACAGAGCCATGGACATGGCTACCACGTTTAGCGTAATCAGATCCTCAGGCGAGAAGAACGACACGGTCATCTGACCTACCACGAGACCCAGCCCTGACATCACCATATAGAATGCAAAAACGCTGCCGCGCTGCTTCTGATCGGCCTGATCGTTAAGCCAGCTTTCCAGCACCATGTACTGGGTCACCATGGTCGCGCCCGTCAGAAACCGCA
>JAFAGQ010000199.1 GCA_023422555.1 Pseudomonadota bacterium | reverse complement strand
CGTCATAGCCCAGATCTTTGAGAATTTCTGTGGTGTGTTCCCCTCTCAAAGGGGCAGAACGAACGATATCGCTGGGCGTTCGCGTCAATTGCACCGGCTGGCCCACCATGCGCTGTTTGCCCAGCCGCTTTGACTCGACTGCCTTGACAATATTCAGGTGCGCAACTTGTGGATCGTCAAACACCTCGCCCAGATTATTGATGACGCCGCATGCCACACCGCCTTCGTTGAACCGGGCAATCCAGTAGCTGCGATCCTCATTTGCAAGTCGTTTGTTGATTTCGGCATTGAGCGAATCGCGGTTAACCGAACGGGAGGCTTTGTCGTGGTATCGCTCATCGGTGACCCATTCCGGCGTGCCCAGGATGTCGCAAAAACGTTCCCATATTTTCGAACCGAAGACCGCGATGTTCATGTATCCGTCGCGCGCCTTGTAAACACCTGTTGGAATGCTTGTCGGGTGGTAATTGCCTGCCTGCTTCGCAATTTCGCCATCAATCAGGTAACGTGAAGTCTGAAAATCCATCATGTAAATCATGGACTCGAACAACGACGTATGCAGCCACTGTCCCTTGCCAGACGCCTCTCGCTCCAGTAATGCAACCAGAATCCCCTGCGCCGCAAAAATGCCGGCACAAAGATCTGCAATGGGAATGCCCACGCGCATCGGCGCTTCACCCGGAGGGCCTGTCACAGACATCAGACCCGAGGCGCCCTGAGCAATCTGGTCGAATCCCGGACGCGTTGCGTAAGGTCCCGTTTGTCCGAATCCGGAAATACTGGCATACACCAGACCGGGATTGTCTGGCGACAGCGATTCGAAATCAATCCCCAATCGGTATTTCACGTCGGGTCGGAAATTTTCCACAACGACATCTGCTGTGGCAATCAGGCGTTTGAGCGCTGCGATGCCCTCTGGCTCTTTTAAGTTCAGGGTGATGGATCGCTTATTGCGATGGGTATATTGATAATCTGAGCCGTCCTGCCCGCCCAGCGTATCATCCCCCCGCATGTGTTCAGGCATCTGCACCTGTATGACATCGGCCCCCCAGTCTGCCAGCTGCCGGCAGGCGGTGGGTCCGGCCCGAACCTGGGTCAGATCGATAACACGAAAGCGCTTCAACGCCTCGGATGCGGCTAGATGAGCCATGCTGTTTGCCTCCTTGATTTGATGATATTTTGGTTATTTTTAGGTTAAAGTGTCTACAATCGTATAATATTTGTAGACAATAATCCATGATTATTTGGATTTTTCCACACACGCCGCAGATCAGGTACTGGTCGTTACGGTATAGTTAGCACTTATTAAGAGAAGACAGATTCATGGTTGCCACTCCCTCCTCCACACGTGCTGCAGTACTTTCCCATACAGTGGTCAGTGAACTGAAGCGACTAATCTATTCGGGTGAATTTGAGCCGGGAGAACGGCTGAATGAAGCCACGCTGGCGCTGCGCATGGGTACCAGCCGGGGCCCGATTCGCGAAGCCATGAAAGTGCTGGCCGGGCTGGGTCTGGTGACCTCAATTCCGAATAAAGGCATGTTCGTCAGACAGTTGTCTGTGAGGGATATGGTCGAAGTCTATGAATTGCGTGCGGTCGTTTTCGCCTTCGCCGCCGAGCGAGCCAGCGAGAATTTTTCGAAGAAAGATGCGCCCGCCTTTGAGCAGTTACTGGATCAGATGGATGCCGCCTGCGACGCGGACGATGGCACGCTGTATTACGAACTGAACCTGGCTTTCCACGAACTGATTCTGGATTTGTCGGGAAACAAAAGGGCCAAGCAGGCCTATGATGATTATGTGAAGGAGCTGCATCTGTTCAGGCGCAAATATTTCAACGCCAGCAGCAATATGCATAACTCAAATACCGAGCATCGCAAGATCTATCAGGCCATTGCATCGGGAAGCGCAGCCAAAGCGTGGATAGCGGCCCAGCGCCATGTGCTGGGAGGTCGGTCCCGGCTGCTTGCCACCCTGGAAGCACCGCTGGGCACATAGAGTGGCTCCTCCTGGCGCACGTTTGTAACGCATCAGTGTTCGGACCATCTCAGTGTGACTGACACATCAGAGACCTTCCCCCTTGAAAAGGAAAACCGTCTGAGTAAGACCGCAGGTCATACCTGTGACCACTGCCGCACCAGATTGTGATAAATCCCGGTCAAAGACACAATGGTTTCATGCGCGCCCAGCTCGGTGGCCAGTTGCTGAATGGTGTTGTCCATCTCAAATAGCAGGGCTCGCCTTGCATCTTCTCGTACCATACTTTGCGTCCATAAAATGGCGGCGATGCGTTTCCCTCGAGTCACCGGCGTCACACGATGCAGGCTGGTTGATGGGTACACCACCATATGGCCCGCAGGCAGTTTGACGCGTTGCTCTCCGTAGGTGTCCTGTATGATCAGGTCGCCCCCTTCGTATTCATCCGGATCGCTCAGAAAGATCGTCGAAGAGACATCGGCCCGGATGCGTTCACCGCTATGCGGATCGACGCGTACCGCGTTGTCGATGTGAAAACCATATTCCTGTTCACTCGCATAACAATTGAACATCGGGCTGAGGATTTTCAAGGGCAGTGCGGCGGATATGAAGCGACTGTTTCGGCCCAGCGCCTCAAGTATCTGCTGGCTTGCGCTGATGGCGACAGGATCATGATCAGCCAGCTGCAGATTCTTTTTCTGGCTGGCTGCCACATACCCGGCGGTTCCTTTGCCATCTACCCATTGGCTCTGCTTCATTTGTTCGCGCAGGCGGGTTACTGTGTCTTTGGATAACAAGTCAGGAATGGTCACTAACATATCGATACTGCTCAATCACTATCAGACAGGGCAATCATGCCCTGCATTTTCAGGCATCGCATCATACCGCAAGAGAACCGCAACCGGAATACCCCGTGATCATTACTGGCGTCGACAGTACTTCGATCGCGCTATAACGTGGCACAGTCAACCCCGGTCTTCGGCTAGCAGATCATCAAAGAGGACGCGTCAAGAAAGAGCCGACGGTTGCCAGATAACCTCCCTGGTGAGTTCCTCAAGATTCTTACATCCGCAGAGCATCATCGCCATTTCCAGTTCCGTGCGCAGAATATGCAGAACATGCGCAACGCCCGGTGCACCCGCTGCGGCCAGACCGTGAATAATCGGCAGGCCAATCATCACCGCCGACGCTCCCAGAGCCAGTGCCTTGACGATATCCGTGCCTCGTCGGATGCCGCCATCCACCAGGATGGGTACCTTGCCATCAACGCTTCGCGCGACCGCTGGCAACGCCTCTACGGTTGCCGGCTGAGTGTCCAGTACCCGGCCGCCATGATTGGAAACGATAATGCCTGCAACGCCAGCCCTGAGTGCATCCTGCGCATCGGCGGGATTCATGACACCTTTCACCAACACCGGCAGGTGCGTGTTCGATACCAGCCATGCGATGTCATCCCAGGTGGGTAACGTATTGACCATGTCACTGCCAAAGAGCGGACTTGTGCCGGGTATCGCATGAAACGCCGGTGTGACGGGCATCCCCGCCAGGTTGGCGGCGGTCACATCACTGGGCAGCGTAAATCCCGCGCGCTGTTCTGCGTTGCGCATCCCGGTGACGGGCGCATCGATGGTGACGACCAGAGCCCGATAGCCTGCCTGCTCAGCTCGGGTAACCAGCGCCTGAGTCGCGGTTTTGTCCGACTGAATATAAAGCTGAAACCAAAGCGGAGCGCGGGTTCCTGCAGCGACCGTTTCCAGTGAAATACTGGAAAGCGTACTAAGCACCATGCCTGCATGCATGGCCTCTGCCGCCAATGCCGTCGCCTGCTCTCCATCGGGATGAGCAAGGCGATGATAGGCAACGGGCGCGATAAAGATGGGATGCGGGTATGTCCCCCCAAACAGTTCAAGTTGTGTATTCCCGCCTTTCATGGGCCTCATATTGCGGCTGAGCAACCGGATTGAATCCCAGGCCTCCCGATTCGCGCGGCGTGTCAGCTGTTCGGCGGCCGCGCTATTGAGGTACGCTCAGCTCGCCGGATCGACGCGTTCTCTTGCGTAGCTTTCGTAGTCCGCAAGACTGGCGATTTGAGCAGGAATGGTGTTCAGGGGTGGCAAACGGGGGGAAGCAGATTGTGTCATGACAGTATCGGGGCTGGGTCAGTCGGCCCAGACATAACGTTGTGTTGATTCCGGATTATGCCGCGCCTGTACACAGTATGTCGAGATTACATCATTCCTGCTATTATTCGACCGACTTTGTTTCTTGCTTTACACCGATGAGCGATTCGCCAAGTATTCTTATTGTCGACGACCATCAAAGTATCCGCGATTCCCTGTCTACGTATCTGAGCAATTTCGGGTTTGAAGTCGACGTTGCCGAAAACGGGAGAGAAATGCGGGAACGACTGAATGCCCGTACATTCAGCCTGATTGTGCTGGATGTGATGCTGCCGGGAGAGAATGGACTGTCATTATGCAGATACGTCTCTGAACAATTATCGACTCCGGTCATCATTCTGACCGCCGCCGGTGATCTTGCGGATCGTGTTGCGGGCCTGGAAATGGGTGCCGATGATTATGTTGTCAAACCCTTCGAGCCCCGGGAACTGGTCGCACGTATCCGCAGTGTGCTGCGACGCTGCCGGCCGGCAGCGATCTTTACCGGCCAGAATACATGCAATCACGCTCATGCATCCATTACGTTCAGCGGCTGGACACTGAATCTGACCACTCGTACCCTGAGCGATATCAACGGCCAGGAAGTCAGCATCAGCACCGCTGAGTTTCATCTGCTGCAGGCGTTTGTCGACAACGCCAATCGTGTACTCAGCCGCGAACAGTTACTCAATCTGACCCGAAAGCACGATTCCTTTACTTTCGATCGAAGCATCGACAGTCAGGTAAGCCGTCTGAGAAAAAAACTGGAAGCCGACCCGCGACGCCCGAAACTGATTAAAACGGTCAGAGGCGATGGTTATGTACTGGCCAGCATGACGATCCGAAGCGCATGATCAGGCCCGTTCCCCTCTTGCACAATTTGCAACAATCTGACAAAGTCAGGCAATATTGGATGGTAATAATTCTCATTTGCAAACTCCTGTAATACAGGTATCCATCCGCTCGCTGTCCTGGCGTGCAATACTTCGGAATGGTTGACGGATGGGTTTAATACTCATCACCACACTAGCATTTCGAGAAGTACTCATGTCAGAACACGTTGTACAGCCACAACCAGACAGCGGCCCGATCATGGGCAGCAGTCTGGCCATGGCTCTGGTTGCACCCTCCCTTTTCCTTGGGCCCGCTGCGATTGCCCACCCTGGGCACGAAAACACCAATATTCCAAAACTGGAACCCATTCACGTCCACGGCACTGTCAATAGCCCATATGATGTGCGGCAATCAGCCTCCAAAAAATTCACCACGGCGCTGGTGGATACGCCAAAATCTGTGCAGATCATTCCGCAGCAGGTCATCAGCGATCAGGCAGCCACCTCCCTCACCGAAGTCCTGCGCAACACGCCAGGCATTACCTTCGGTGCCGGCGAAGGCGGCAACCCACTGGGAGACCGGCCCTTTATTCGCGGCTATGATTCCCAGTCCAGCACCTACGTGGACAACATGCGCGATATCGCTTCCAGTTCACGCGAAGTATTTAATCTCGAACAGGTAGAGGTCGTTAAGGGATCTGCAAGCGCCATCGGCGGCCGTGGCAGTGCCGGCGGCAGTATCAACCTGGTCACCAAGACTGCAAAACTCGACAATTTCACAACGGGCTCCCTTGGGATAGGTACGCACAATTACTATCGCGGCACGGTTGATGGAAACTGGCAGTTATCCGATACCTCAGCCTTCCGCCTTAATGGTATGGCGCACAAATCCAATGTTCCTGGCCGTGACGTTGTACGCTACAAGCGCTGGGGTATTGCACCTACGTTCAGCTTCGGCCTGGGTACACCAACCCGCGTAACGCTGGGTTATTATCATCTGTCTACCGATGATATTCCCGATGGAGGTATCCCCTATGAGTTCCCAAGACGCGAGCTCAGCGGCCCCATCGATGTGGACCGTCATAATTTTTACGGACTGACCAGCGACTTCCGCAAAAACACTTCAGACCAGGCAACGTTCAGCGTCGAACATGACTTCAACGACCGCGTTACCTTGCGCAATACCGCCCGTTATACCCAGTCTGACCAGCAATACGTCTGGACCCAGCCCGATGACTCCAAAGGAAACGTGGCAAACGGATTGGTATGGCGACGGGCAAATACGCGTGACAGCGCAGTCAAAACGTTCGCAAACCAGACCGAGCTCTTTGGCAAAGTCGAAACCGGTTCAGTTACCCATAACTTCAATGTTGGTGTCGAACTGTCCGTGGAAAAAGGTCGCAAGGATACGCTGGACATCGCACGTGGCGTTGGTAACGGTCCCACCAATGCCTGCAAAAACGGAGCCGGCAAGGCTTCCGCCTATAACTGCACCAGTCTGTACAACCCTGAACCACACGATCCCTGGGTGAACAAAGGCAGCGGCGACCCCACAGGCAACCTGACAAAGTCTGAGAGCATTACAAAGTCCATTTATGCGTTTGACACCCTGGACTTCAATAAATGGCTGCAGGCGGGTCTGGGTATCCGATTGGACAACTACCTGACCAGGTTCGTCAATACACCCTCCACCGGTTCCAAATCCATCCGGCGCCATGACACGCTGCTCAACTATCAGCTGGGTCTGGTTTTCAAACCAGCGGAAAACGGCAGTATTTACATCTCCTATGCCACCTCTTCGAATCCCGCAAACGCCACGCTTGGCGAGGGTAGAGAAGAGCAATCTCTCACACCAGGCAGAGGCAATGTTGGTCGCAACGCGGCCGATATGGCACCTGAAAAACACAGAACCTACGAACTGGGTACCAAATGGGAACTGTTCAATCAGCAGTTGAGCCTGAGCGCCGCGGTGTTCCGCACAGAAACCACCAATGCGCGTGTTGTAAAGGCCAATGGCGACTATGAAATGGCGGGTAAAAAGCGGGTTGGCGGACTCGAACTGGGAGTCTCCGGCTCCATTACGCCAAAATGGCAGGTGTATGGCGGTTATACCCACCTGAACAGCAACCTGAAGGATAACGGCGCCAGCGCTGCGGCGAACAATGGCAAGGCATTCCCGAATACGCCACGCGACAGCTTCAACCTGTGGTCTACCTATCAGCCAACACCCGACCTCACCCTGGGTGCGGGCGCCTTCTATGTGGGTAGCCAGTTCGGCGATACTGCCAACAGGCTGAAGATTCCTTCCTACTGGCGCTTTGATGCCATGGCGGGTTACAAGATCAACAAGAACCTTGGCGTTCAGTTGAATGTGTTTAACCTGACCAACAAGAAATACTACGACAAGGCCTACGCGTCGCATTATGCTACGCTTGCGCCGGGTCGCAGCGCCGTTCTTAACCTGAATCTGTCTTACTGATCGCAAGATCACCTGTTGATCGGCCCCGGGTACGTCCCGGGACGCCGATCTTTTTTTTGCAAGGAAAAGATGACAGGCATTACCGTCACAGAGTTCAACTCGGCGGATGCGCAGACATTCGAACAGATCATCGGTGCGGGTGACAGCGAAGCCAAGGCACGCTGGTTGCGCACCGCTGCCGAGCATGGAGTTATCGAAGCGCAGGTCCATTACGCGCAAATGCTGCTTGATGGTCGGGGTGTTGAGTCCGATCCGCCAGAGGCCTTTGAATGGTTCAGAAAGGCTGCCGGCCAGGGTCATGCCATGGCTCGAAATATGCTGGGGCGCTGCTATGAAAACGGCTGGGGCGTTGAGCCTGATATGCTGCTGGCTACCTACTGGTTTCGCCTGGCCGCCCATTCAGGGCTGGATTGGGGAATGTACAACTACGCGACCTCGCTTGCCCTTGGTCGTGGCGTGGAAACCAACCATGATGAAGCCATGATGTGGCTGCAACAGGCGACAGCACTGGGCCACGTCAAATCATGGAATCTGCTGGGTGGGTTTTACGAAGACGGCTGGGCCTGCGAAGCGAACAAAGAAACCGCATTGACGTGTTATCGCAAGGCCGCGGAAGGCGGTGACTTTCGTGGTCAGTTCAACGTAGGGCGATTACTTTCCGAAGCGGAAGAACTTGAGGAGGCTCTGACGTGGTTCCGAAAGGCGTACAACAATCCTTCCGCTACTGACGCGTTCAGAAAAAAAATGAGGCACTTTCTCAAGGAAAGTCCTCATCGTGAATTAAGAAACCTGGGGCAGGAACTTCACCGCGCTGTATAGCATCGTTCTGGTACTCAACTTTCTGTGCCACGCGTTTGCCGGCGTACTTCGCATCCTGGTCGATGATACAGTGCGATTTCAATTGTCATACCCATCAAAGACCAGGCGAACCTTGACGACCAATCAGTCAGATCGCATATTGCCTTTCTTGACGACTTCGCCCAGGCGCTTGCGTTCGCTGGTTGCAAAATTGGTGAAGTCGGCTCGGCTACCGCTACCTGGTTCGATACTGCTTTTGGCCAGTGCATCAGTCACTTCCTTGGTCTGCAGGGCCTTGTTCACTGCATCATTCATCTTGTCCAGGACCTCATCAGGCGTACCGGTTGGCGCGTACAAGCCTGCCCAGTGACCGATCTGAATACCAGGAAAACCTGCCTCTTTGGTCGTTGGAATATCCGGCGCGCTTTTCATGCGTTTATCCAGCGTGGTTGCCAATGCTTTGAGTTTGCCCGATTGCACCAGCGGCAGCGTGACAATGCTGGCTTCCGAAGTCGCATCCACCTGCTTGCCCACCACTGCCGTGACGCCTTCGGAGCCGCTCTTATAGGAGATCGGCTCGATTGGCAGGCCGGTGGCTTCTTTCATCATCACCGCCACAAAGTGCGGCGTACTGCCGTTGCCGGCGGTAGAGAAAGTAATTCTGTCCGTCTTGTTTCTGCGTGCATTTTCGACAAACGACTTCAGATCTTTCGCCGGATTGTCAGAGGTGGTCACGATGACCGATGGTGTCACCGACAGCAAAGCGACGGGCGTCAATTCGTCATCCTTGTAGGGCTGGTCAGAACGGATCAGACTATTGGTCACCGTGCCGTTGCTGCCTACGAGATAAGTATAGCCATCGGGTTTGGACCGCGCGACATGCGCCGAACCCACGACGCCGCCAGCGCCGGCGCGATTTTCAACAATGACGCTTTGATTCAGTTCCTTGCCCACTGCCTTGGCGATAATACGAGCCACCAAATCATTGGCACCACCGGCCGTAAACGGTGCGACAAAGGTGATGGGATGATCGGGCCAGTCAGCTGCATTGGCGCTGAAGGCCAGCGTGGCCAAAGTCAGACCAAGGGCGGCCTTGAAATATGTCTTCATATAAGAGTCTCCTGTTTGTTGGCGATTGCGCTGTCTCATGTTCGTACTCGTATTGGGAGAATACGATACGGTTTAAATCACTATAGGGGAAGAGACTGACTGATACCTGAAAACCCGGAATGCGACGTAGCTTGCTTCATGTTTAACAATACAATAGGATCGATCGACAAACCCTAAGACAACCAGGAGCAAATAATGCGCGAAGAATTCAATACAGAACAGTTCAAAAAAGGCTTGGCCATTCGCAAGGAGGTATTGGGCGCCGAACATGTGGAAAAGGCGCTGAACTCGGCGAACGACCTGACTGCAGATATGCAGAAGCTGGTAACGGAATGGTGCTGGGGAGAACTCTGGGGTCGCCCCGGACTTGATCGTCGCACGCGCAGCGTCATCAATCTGTCCATGCTGGCGGCACTAAACCGCCCGCATGAAATCAAACTGCACGTTCGTGGAGCGCTCAATAACGGTTTGACACCGGAGGAAATCAAGGAGATTATGCTGCAGGTCGCCATCTATTGCGGCGTGCCCGCAGGGCTGGACAGCATGAAGGTTGCCGCAGAAGTGATTGCTGAATACAATCAGAACGGCGAAGCAGCGAAATAGGCATTCGCAGAGTTAAAAAGCCAGGGCAGGCAGATTATTTGTACTGTCCTCCCTGGCTTATATCAAGTCGGTTCAAACAGCTTCCCGCACGCTTAACTCAATCCGAAGCCCGGCAGCGGTGGTCATATTCACCAATGCATCCAGACCGAACAGATTGATCTTGCCGCGCATCAAGTCTGAAATACGTGGCTGAGTAACACTTAGCTGCTCGCACACCTCGAAGCCTATTTCCCTCGCCGAAAATTGAGCGGTTCGTTTTTTTCCAGGCCGTACTTTTCGTGGTCCAGCAGACTGCCTGTTCGCACGATGTCGACAATCATCCTTGCGAAGTTTTCCGAACCGGGCACCAGCTTTTGTCCTTTCATCTGCACAAGAGCCCATTCGCCGAAGCGGTTGCGCGTCATCGGAATATTCAGGCGCACCACGGATTTCTCGCGCAGCGCCTCTTCCATCATCAGATGGCTGCTCAGAAAAATGA
>JAFAGQ010000072.1 GCA_023422555.1 Pseudomonadota bacterium | reverse complement strand
TTTTTACCCTTATGGACTTCAGAGGTCAACAGGACAAACGGTTCTTCGCGCAATAACGTCCATTCCAACGTCTTGGGAAGTGTGTACGGAGGTTCAATGGCAATCGCGGCGTCCAGCCCGCCCTTTTCTATCTCGCGATAAAAATCCGGTGATACGCCCGGTTCAATAACAACATTCACATCCGGGTAACGCCGCACCAGCAGACTCAGAATATCCGGCAGGACGCTGTTAAGCGCGCTGTTTCCGGCACCAATCCGCAATTCCCCGCGAATTTCATTTGAATTGGCCGCGCCGGGCAAGGCGTCGATTTCATTTACGATCAGCATCAATCGGTCCAGTATGCGCAGCCCGGCATCCGTCACATGTACGGTTTTGCCTGCGCGAGCCACCAATGTGACGCCAATGTCTTTCTCCAGGGAGGCGATCTGTTGCGCAACCGTACCATGCGTCACGTTCAGCTTTCTGGCTGCCTGCGCCATGGAGCCCAGCTGATGAACCAGTAGAAACGTCCGGATAAATTGTGTGTTCATAGGAGTGGGTGGATATCAGCGCTTCCTCAGATTGGCAGAAGGGGATTTCGCAGAAGAGCCGGCCAGGTCGATATTTCAAAAGACATAATTTATATCTTTTGATGATAAAAATACAGTCATATTTTCTATCATTTCTCTCGTATTATCTTGTTTCCAAGAATGGAGAGAGACAATGAAAAGCAAATTATTCGTGCCGGCGTCACGACCGGAGCTGTTCGAAAAGGCGCTGAACAGTCAGGCAGACGCCCTTTCCTTCGACCTTGAAGATGCAGTACTGGAGCAGCACAAGGACGAGGCACGGCAGCAGCTTGGCAATTTTCTTGACGGCCTGGATCCAGCCTCGCACACAAAAACCATTATCGTGCGAATCAATGACATGGGCACCGTCTGGTTCAATGATGACCTGCAGGCCTGCATGGTCGAAGCGGTGGACCTGATCAATATTCCAAAAATCGAAACCGCCGAGCAGATGCAGGATTTCTTTGTTGCGTTCGACAAAGTGGCAGGTGTGCTGGATAAGCCGCCTGCCATTCTGGTCAATATTGAAACGCCGCTCGCGCTGATCAATGCGGCCAGCATCGCCGCGACCGACAGACGCATTACCGGCCTGCAACTGGGTCTGGGTGATCTGTTCGAGCCACTGGGCATTCATCGTTACGAGCCGGCGAACGTGCACCAGGTCATGATGAGTCTGCGACTGGCGGCAGGCAGCGCCGGCGTTTACGCCTACGACACCGCCTATACCGATATTCGCAACGGCGAAGGTTATCGCAAGGAAGCGGAACTGGCCAGATCGTTGGGCTTCCTGGGCAAAACATGCATACATCCGTCGCAGATTGCGATTGCAAATGAAGTATTCGCGCCTTCTGCACAGGAAATTGAGTGGGCCCGCAAGGTGGTTGCCTCGGCAGCCGACACTGCTCATGGCGCCTATGTGCTTGACGGGAAAATGATAGACGTACCTTTTATCAACAAAGCAAAAATGATCCTGCGCCAGGTTGGCGAATAATGCAGGTAATGAGGAGACCTCAATGAAGAAAACCCAGATGAAATATGCTTTTCCACTGAAAGCGGGCGCAGCGCTGTTGCTTGCAAGCGTGGTTGCACAGCCACTCACCGCCGTGGCCGCTGATGCGGATGCCGCGAATTTTCCCGGAGAGCGGCCAATCACCCTGGTCGTGCCTTATCCGCCAGGCGGGTCCAATGACACCTTTGCGCGTGCCGTTGGCATGAAACTGGGCACCCTGCTGAAAACCACGGTTGTCATTGAAAACAAAGGCGGAGCTGGCGGCTCCATTGGCACCATGCAGGTGGCTCGCGCCAAACCCGATGGCTATACCCTGGCGGCCGTGTCTTCAAGCTTTACGACAAATGCCGCGATCCAGCCCTCACTGCCTTTTGATCCTATCAAGGATCTGCGCGGTGTAGGCCTGATGGCTGAAGGGCCCTTTATTCTTGCTGTACGCAAGACATTGGGAATCACCAAAGTGGCAGACCTGATCGATTACGCGAAGAAAAACCCGGAAAAACTGAATTACTCATCATCAGGCCCTGGCAGCAGCAATCAATTTGCGACTGAAATGCTCAATTCACTGGCCAATATCAAAATGACCCATGTGCCATTCAAAGGAATGGGTCCGGCAACCAATGCACTGCTCGGAGACCAGGTAGATGTGCTGATCGCCAGCGGTCCGTCTTTACTGCCTGCGGTAGGCACCGGAAATGCCATTTCCCTTGGCGTGACCAGCAGCGAGAAAAGCCAGGTAGCGCCTGACCTGCCAACCATTGCCGCCGATGTTCCGGACTACAACTTCAAAATCTGGTGGGGCATTCTTGCGCCGAGAGGAACGCCGGACGCCATTGTGAACAAGCTCAATGACGCGCTGAAAACCGCAACGTCTGATCCCGAGCTCAAAAAATTCTTCCTCAAGGAAGGCGCCGAGGCGGCCTATATGACATCTGCCGATTTCGACAAGGAAATCAGCGACAACATCGCGCTTTGGAAAAAGGTTGCCAAAGATCGCGATATTCACGTGCAAAAATAAATACGGAAACGCTTTATGACAACTGGCATGACAGCCAATAACGACTTACCCCTGACTGGCATTCGTGTGCTGGATCTGAGCGCCTACATCGCAGGGCCCTACGGCTGCACACTGCTGGCTGACCTGGGCGCAGAGGTCATCAAGATCGAACCGCCAGAGGGAGATAACCTGCGCAAGTACCCGTCGACACTTGAAGAAGAGAGTCGCGCCTTTATTGGTGTGAATCGGGGAAAGCGCGGCATCAGTATCGATCTGAAGTCTGATCAGGGCTACGCTATCTTCCTTAAGTTGCTGGAACAGGCTGACGTGCTGGTTCACAATTTTCGGCCCAAGGTTCCTGCAAGACTGAAAATCGACTTTCCCACGTTATCACAACTGAATCCGAAACTGGTTTACTGTGCCATGACAGGCTATGGCTCCAGCGGTCCGATGGCCAACAACGCCGGCTATGATCAGGTACTGCAGTCCATGACGGGCATTTGTGATTCACAGGGCATGGGCAAGCCTGAACCGGAAATTGTCTATGGTTCGGTTGTGGATTTTTATGCCAGCGCCATGATTGCAAACAGCGTGAATGCCGCCCTGTTCAAGCGGGAACGTACCGGCAAAGGATCGTATGTCGAAGTCTCATTGCTGGCCAGTGCCCTGACCATGCAGTCCACAAGACTGGTCTGGGCCGAAGGCGAACCCAAGGATATTCCCCGTGATATGCGTTCCGGAGGCATTACCGGCATACATCCCACCAAAGAGGGGTTTATTTATCTGTCGGCCAATACACCGCATTTCTGGGAAGCGCTGTGCGATCTGACCGGATTGCAGGCACTGGCAAGCGACGAGCGCTACAACACGGTCCGCAAGCGTGCCGAAAATGCAGATGTGATTGTGCCGATTATTCGCGAGGCACTGTCCAGGCGCAGCGCGGCCGAATGGGAATCCATTTTTGGCGTACAGGTGCCCTGCGCCCGCGTACGCCCGGTAGATGATATGTTCGAGCACCCACAGGTGCTGGCTGAGGGCATGATCCGCGAATTTACACACAGCAAAATCGGTAAATACAAAAGCATTACCGGGCTGTTGAAACTCGATCAGACCCCTTGCGCCACCGATCTTGCCGCGCCCGACTTCGGAGAACACACCGCAGAACTGCTGGCGGAGTATGGATATTCCGAGCGTGATATCCAGGAATTCAGGGAAAAGGGCGTCGTGCGCTAACGGGAATTTCTCATGGATAAAATCAACAATGCGAACTGGAAGCAGCGTCCGGAGGGCGCAAATTGGGGCGAGTTTGGTCCTGACGATCAGTTGGGGCGCCTGAACTGGATTGATGCCAGTGCGCGTGTCGCAGCGGCAAGGGAAATTCAGGAAGGGCTGAGCTTCTCTCTAAGCCTGCCGCTGGACGTCCCCCGCCAACCGATACTTAACCCGCGACGCAAGGGACCGGTGATCAGCCCTTCACGCAAAAATGGCGTGCCGGTCTTCAATTTCCCTCTTGGCGACGAAACACCTGGTGCCACAGATGTGATTAGCGATGATGTGGTTACCATGTCGCCGCAGTATTCAACGCAATGGGATGCTTTCGGGCATGTTTGTTCCTGCTTTGACGCAGACGGTAGCGGGACTGCCAAACCCGTGGGCTACAACGGTTTCCGTGTGGTCGGACATTCAACTGCGACAAGTGACAATTTTAATGGTGCCGCCGCCCTTTCCATCGACCCCATGGCCCGCCATGGCATTCAGGGGCGTGGCGTGCTGATCGACCTGCGCCATCATTTTGGCGATGACGCTCGTCTGGTCAGCTTCGCTGATATTGAACATGTCATGAAGGCGGATCAGATCCAGGTGCGCAAGGGCGATATCGTCTGTTTTCACACCGGACTGGCAGATATCGCTTTGAATCTGCAGGCGGATGACGATCATCAGATCCTAAAAACCAGCTGCTGCGCACTGGATGGCAATGATCCCGCACTACGTGAATGGATCACAGAATCCGGCGTTTCTGCGCTGGCTGCTGACAATCATGCAGTAGAAAAACGCAATTACACGCTGAAGGCCGAAAAAGGACCGCTACTCCCCTTGCACGAACATTGCCTGGTCAAACTGGGAATCCCGCTAGGCGAATTATGGCATCTGTCAACGCTCGCGCAGTGGCTGCGGGATCACAAGCGTCATGCGTTCTTTCTGACTGCGCCACCCATTTACCTTCCGGGTATGGTGGGCGCCCCTGTCAATCCGGTAGCAACCGTATAGCGCCGGGAAATATAACTATCACGGAGACCACCGTAACTATGAAACCAATCAAACCTCTTCTGTCAGCATTACTTTGCGCCAATCTTTTTGTCTGCGGTACCGCCTGGTCTGCAGATTATCCCAGTAAAGCCATCCGGATGGTCGTGCCTTATTCTGCAGGTGGCGGCGCCGACAATGCAGCCCGCATCATTGCCAAGACATTGGGCGATACGCTCGGGCAACCCATTGTGATTGAAAACAAGCCCGGTGCCAGTGGATCCATTGGTGCAAGTCAGGTCGCCCGCGCATCCGCGGATGGCTATACGCTGCTTTATGATGCCTCTTCGTTTTCCATCAATCCCGTGCTTCGCAAGCTGCCCTACGACGCACAGAAAGATTTTGTGCCTGTGTCGAAAGTGGTCAGCTCGCCCTATCTGATGGTGGTGCCGGAAAACTCGCCTTACGATTCAGTCAAATCCTATATTGATGCTGCCAAAGCCAAACCCGGAAAACTTACCTTTGCCTCGTATGGCATTGGCAGTCCCGTTCATATTGTCGGCGAACAGCTCAAACTGGAGTCCGGCATTGATATCGTGCATGTTCCCTACAAGGGCGGCGCCCCGGCGCTGGTCGATGTGATGAGCGGCGTCGTAGATACGTATTTTGCCAATGCGGCCTCTGCCATGACCTACATTCGCAGC
>JAFAGQ010000381.1 GCA_023422555.1 Pseudomonadota bacterium | reverse complement strand
TTGGGCACCACGTAGGGCGAATAGGTAATGTGATTTCCCGGCCCCACAACGCCGCCGGGCCTGAACTGCGACATCACACCCGCAAGCCGTTCCGCCCAGTCGCTTGGGCGAAAGCGCTGGCCCTCGTCGGTCACCCCATGGATAATTAACTGTTGCACTTCAATTATCTTCAGAAAAAAGTCTCTTGCGCAATAAACGGCCTGAGAACAAAGATATACTAAAGACAGAATTGTATATGATAGCGTCTGGTGTCACCTGCGTTTCATGGGGTTATAGGAAAGAAACCACCGATATTCCCCTTACGCTTTGTGGCCGAAATCCAACTCAAGACAATGACCTGGTGTGCTCCTGCCCGGATGCCGCCGGGACTCGTGTTTTTTGTTTTTCTGAATTTTCTGTTTTCGTTAGCAACCTACCATCCTGCCATGACAACTTTGCAATCGACCGGCCCGATGCGGCACTTCCTTCAGATCAAAGACTTTACTTCTGACGAGCTCCTGTATGTGCTTAACCGCGCGCTCATCATCAAAAGCAAATTCAAACGATACGAGCCGCACATGCCCTTGCACGACCGCACGCTCGCCATGGTCTTTGAGAAAGCCAGTACCCGCACCCGCGTCTCGTTTGAAGCCGGCATGTACCAGATGGGCGGCTCGGTCATTCACCTGACCACCACCGACTCGCAGCTTGGCCGTTCTGAGCCTATTGAAGACACCGCGCGCGTTATCTCCCGCATGGTCGATATCGTCATGATCCGTACCTTCGAGCAGACACGCATTGAGCGCTTTGCCGCGCATTCGCGCGTTCCTGTCATCAACGGGCTGACCAACGAATTTCATCCCTGCCAGATCCTGGCCGATATCCTCACATATATGGAACATCGCGGTTCCATTCAGGGAAAAACAGTCGCCTGGATTGGCGATGCCAACAATATGGCGTACACCTGGATCCAGGCAGCCGAACTGCTCGGTTTCAAAATGCACGTATCCGCTCCCAAGGGCTATCGTCTGGAAGACGAACGTATCGCAGGCGTCTCCGCCGATGTTCTGGAACAGTTTGACGACCCGCAAGCAGCCTGCAAAGGCGCCGATCTGGTCACAACCGATGTCTGGACCAGCATGGGGTACGAAGAAGAGAACGAAAAGCGCAAGCGGGCGTTCAAAAACTGGCAGGTCAACAGCCAGGTTATGCAGGTTGCCCAGCCGGATGCCCTCTTCATGCACTGTTTGCCGGCCCACCGGGGCGAAGAAGTCACCGGCGATGTCATCGATGGTCCACAAAGCGTGGTCTGGGACGAAGCCGAAAACCGCCTGCACGCACAGAAGGCGCTGATGGAATTTCTGCTGCTCGGACGATTGGCCGACACGGCCGTGTCCGGCGAACAGCGTTCCTGAAACGCGTTAAAATGCCTACCGAGTTATTTATTACAACCTGCTAATTTACGAGTTCCCAATGAGCGAAGTCAAAAAAGTTGTTCTCGCCTATTCCGGCGGCCTTGATACCTCTGTCATTCTGAAATGGCTGCAAGATACGTATCAGTGTGAAGTTATTACCTTTACTGCCGATATCGGCCAGGGCGAAGAGCTGGAGCCGGCACGACGCAAGGCAGAAAAGTTTGGCATCAAACCCGAGAACATTTTTATTGACGATCTGCGCGAAGAATTCGTGCGCGATTTCGTGTTCCCTATGTTCCGCGCCAATGCCGTTTATGAAGGCGAGTACCTGCTGGGCACCTCAATTGCACGTCCGCTGATTGCCAAACGTCAGATCGAAATTGCCAACCAGGTTGGTGCAGATGCCGTATCACACGGTGCGACCGGCAAAGGCAACGATCAGGTCCGTTTTGAACTGGGATACTATGCCCTGAACCCGTCCATCAAGGTCATTGCCCCATGGCGCGAATGGGACCTGCTCTCCCGCGAGAAACTGCTGGCCTACGCAGAAAAAGCCGGTATTGAAATCGACATGAAGCACAAAAATGGCGGCGCCCCTTACTCTATGGACGCCAACCTGCTGCACATCAGCTTCGAAGGTCGCCATCTGGAAGACCCCAAAGCCGAAGCCGAAGAAAGTATGTGGCGCTGGACCGTTTCTCCTGAAGAAGCGCCGGACACCCCTGAGTACGTTGATCTGGAATATGAGCGTGGCGACATCGTCAGCATCAATGGTGAAAAACTGACGCCAGCACAAGTTCTGACCAAACTGAACGAACTGGGTGGCAAACATGGCATCGGCCGTCTTGATCTGGTCGAGAATCGCTATGTGGGCATGAAGTCCCGCGGCTGCTACGAAACACCCGGCGGAACCATCATGCTGCGCGGCCACCGCGCTATCGAATCCATTACGCTGGATCGTGAAGTAGCCCACCTGAAAGATGACCTGATGCCCCGCTACGCATCGCTGGTATATAACGGCTATTGGTGGTCTCCAGAGCGCAAGGCACTGCAGGTACTGATCGACCACTCTCAGGAGTTCGTCAACGGCTGGGTACGCCTCAAACTGTATAAAGGCAATGTGTACACTGTGGCACGTGATTCAAAAAATACGCTGTTCGACAAGAATATTGCCACCTTTGACGATGACGGCGGCGCCTACAACCAGGCAGATGCCGGCGGCTTCATCAAACTGAATGCCCTGCGCATGCGCATCGAGCACACTGCAGGACGCAAGTAAGCATCGGTTGCGCCAACTTCCTGTTTTCCGGGTTTTCGATAACGCGGCCTGACAGGAAGTTCGGCACATCCCGACATCAAACGTTCTGCCAAACAGGACGAAGAACCGCCGGCACTGCCGGCGGTTTTACATTGGAGAATCGGTTAGAGGTCAGGCTGATCGATAGACCACACATTATGCCCGACCAAAGTAGCTGGTGAGTCGCTTACAGCTCCACCTGAATGCCCATCTCAATCACGCGATTAGGCGGAATTTTATAGAAGCGAGTGCTGCGGGCCGCATTACGGGACATAAAGGCAAACAAGCGGCGCAGGTAACGTCCTGGCAGTGGCACGCGACTGGACACCATGATGGTCTGACGCGACATGAAATACGAAACCACCATGGGTGACAGATCAATCTGCGGATGCGCTGCCTGCACCTGTTGCAGCACCTCGGGCACATTGGGCTCCTGCTTGAAACCGTAAGTTGCAGTGACCTGCCATGCGTTTGTATTGACCTCTTCAATCACAAAACGCTCGTCTGCACCAATAAACGGCACATCTGCACTTTTTACCGAAAGAAAAACCAGCTGCTCATGCAACACTTTATTGTGCTTCAGATTATGCAACAGTGCTGAGGGTACACGCTGAGGATTCGAATGCATAAAGACCGCGGTGCCGGGCACCCTGGGAATCGTGTCGCTTAGCAGGATATTCAGAAACGGTGCCAGTTGCTGAGCCTCGTCCAGATCGATTCTTTCCAGACGCTCCCTGCCCTTGCGCCAGGTCATCATCAGCGTAAACAGGGCCACAGCAATTAACAGAGGCAGCCAGCCTCCTTCCTCTATCTTGATCGCGTTGGCGGCGAACAGAAGAATGTCGATCAGCAGAAACACGCACAGCATCACATACACGATTTTGCGGCGAAAGCCGCGATACATGCCCGGCATGACACTGAAAGCCAGAATCGATGTACATAGCATGGTCCCCGTCACCGCAAATCCATAAGCATGGGCAAGTTTCTCTGAGCTCTGAAAAGTCAGCACAAGCACAATCACAGCGATAAACAGCAGCGCATTCACACGCGGCAGATAGATCTGCCCCTGCTCTTCACTTGAGGTATGCTGAATCACCATGCGCGGCCACAAGCCAATCTGCACCGCCTGACGCGTTACCGAGAAGGCACCCGAGATGACAGCCTGTGATGCAATCACGGTGGCCAGTGTCGCCAGGATGACCATGGGAAGCTGACCCCAGACAGGCACGGACATGAAAAATGGATTCCTGATGGCAGCGGGATTATTGATCACAACCGCCCCCTGACCGAAATAACACAACAACAGCGCTGGAAGCACCAGCCAGAACCAGGCGCGACTGATCGCAGGACGTCCGAAATGCCCCATATCTGCGTAAAGCGCTTCTGCCCCGGTCAGGGCCAGGACAACATAGCCCAGCAACAGAAAACTGTGTAAAGGATCGCGCAGGATGAGGCGGAAAGCGTACACCGGTTCAAGCGCACGCAGTACGACTGGATTGTCGATAATATTCCAGATACCCAGAAGCGCCAGGGAAAGAAACCAGACCAGCATCACGGGTCCGAACAGCTTTCCCACCATTCCGGTACCTCGCGACTGGATCACAAACAGCGCGATCAGAATCACGACCGCCAGAGGCAAAATCCAATTGTCGAACTGATCCGATACAACACTGATGCCTTCGAGCGCCGATAGGACTGAAATGGCCGGCGTAATGACGCTGTCCCCGTAAAAAAGGCAGGCACCGAAAATACCCAATACCAGCAGCACAGATCGGTATTTGGGCCGGATGTTGCGGATGGCCAGCTCCATGAGCGCCAGTACCCCACCCTCGCCTTTATTGTCGGCACGCAGCACCAGAATCACATATTTGACTGACACCACAATCATGACCAGCCAGAACAGGATTGACAGAATGCCAAGTATGGCCTCTTCGCCCGTTCCCGCCTTTGCTCCATTCAGACTTGCCTGAATGGTATACAGCGGGCTTGTCCCGATATCACCATAGACAACGCCAAGTGCACCGAGCAGCACGCCAGCGCCCGGTGATTTACGTGAATCGGGTTGCACTATTTTTCCCCTTTGGAACGGGTCAGTCGGGTTCCGATACGCGGACCCGGAAAAATCACCGTGATTTGCGTGCCCTGAATCTGAGGTCGGCTAAGAAGACTCCACCATGCGCCGTGGGCACGCGTAATTTCCCGCACAATGGTCAGACCCAGTCCGGTGCCCGTGGCTCCGGCCTTAGGAGATCGATAGAAGGCATCAAAGATCTGCGAGGCATCTTCCGGATCAATCCCGCAACCGTCGTCCCTGACCGTCAGCGAAGGCGGATTGGAGCCAACCGTGAGCGATATACTCTTCGCCCCCTTGGCATACTTGAGCGCATTATCAATCAGGTTGCCCAGCAACTCCTCAAGCAGCAAGGCATCGCCGTCAATCCAGACATCCGTCTCGGGGGCGTCCAGGTACAGATCAATGCCATGCTGACGCGTCCTGGGAACCCATTCCAGACCGGCATTCTGAACCCATTCACACAGATTGATTCGCGTAAAGACGTCCTGGGGCCGGATACCGGGATCAGCTCGCGCAAGTACAAGCAGTTGCTGGCCCAGATGGATCAGTCGGTTACTGATGGTTTTGATGCGTTCTGCGCGCTCCCGCACATCATCCGGCAAGCTGCGCGCGAGCATGAGTTCGGATTCCAGACGAAGGCCTGCCAGCGGCGTACGAAACTGATGCGCAGCATGGCCGATAAACCGGCGTTGCGCGACCAGGGATTCATCCAGCTTGCGGAAAAGATCGTTCAGTCGATCCAGCAGGGGTAGCAATTCAGTGGGGACGTTATGCAGTTCGATGGGCTGCAGGTCTTCTTCTGAGCGCTGGGCAATTTCCTGAGCAAGAAGATTCACCGAGCGAAGCCCGGATCGCACGCCATAAAACACCAGCCATGCAAAAAGCGCAATCAGTAAAACCTGGCCGATAATTATGACGAGAAAAATATCCTTGACGACCCAGTCAAGCGCATCCTGCATGATCAGCAAGGTGGCACTGAAGTCAAGAATAATGAGAACCAGCAGCGCAGGAATCAGCCGGATGATCAGATGGCGAAAAAGCGAGCCTTTCTGAAGAAAGGAGCTGCTACGCCGGGCACTGCCTTTTTTGGGTTCGGTCATGAAATGTGAGGAAAGTCGATCCTGCAAGGCACCATTCTAGACGATCACCCTGCAACGATCAATCTCTGTTCAGGCCGTCTCGCCTGCTGCCCCGTCAATTTCAAGAAGATAGCCAAAGCCGCGCACGGTCTGAATGGAAGTGCCGGTACCCTCAAGCCGCTTGCGCAGACGGTAGACGTAGACTTCTACCGCATTTTCGCTGAAATCGGCGTCCCAGGCAGAGAGCGAATTGACGATCTGACGTTTGGTGACAACACGCCCCGGGCGGGCCATCAACATCTCAAGAACAGACAGTTCACGGACGGACAGGTTCAGACGCTCGCCGTGAACACGTACTTCGCGGCCCACCGTGTCAAACTGCAACGGTCCGACTTCAATTACCGGACTGCTTTGCCCGGATTGCCGTCTGGCAAAAGTCCGAACTCGGGCAGCCAGTTCAGAAAGTTCGAAAGGTTTGGTCACATAATCATCAGCACCGGCATCCAGTCCTGCAACCCGGTCTTCGACATCATCACGTGCCGTGAGAATGAGCGTGGGCTCCTGATGACCCTGAGTACGAAGTTGCTTCAATACTTCCAGGCCGTTCATATCAGGCAGATTCAGATCCAGGATCAGCAACTGATAAACCTGCCCCGACACGGCGCCGAAAACCTGACTTCCGTTAGATACCCAGTCGACCGCATATCCCTGCTCGCGCAAGAATTCCTGCAGGGCAGACCCCAGGATGTTGTCGTCTTCAATTACTAAAATTCGCATAGTGATCCTGCCAGTTGATTAACGGCCAAATACATCATTTTCCTAGTGTCGTTTTCTGACTTAAAGCTGAAAATTCAGACACTTAAAAAAGACCAGTTTATTATTCTACTCAATTTCGCGACCCAGCTTGCAATTTTTGCTGCACCTGCAAAACGGGCGCCTTCCCCGGCTCGCGCCGGTCAAGTGAGATAGACAGGCTAGTAGTAACAAGGTTCAACTGGGTGACGAAACTTCAACCCGTTGACGAAACCTGCGGCATGGCAGTACCTGCCGGCCCCTTCACTCGAAGATGACTGCCGCTCAGCCCCGGCACCACGTCAACACGCAGCGACATCTGTTCTTTCAGTTCGCTCACGTGAGAAATAATGCCGATGGTGCGGCCCCCTGCCTGCAGATCAATGAGGGTTCTGATGGCCAACTCAAGGGATTCGGCATCCAGACTGCCAAAACCTTCATCAATGAAGAGGGTTTCAAGGCGAATGCCACCTGCATATGCCTGCACCACATCCGACAAACCGAGGGCCAGCGCGAGTGCCGCCATGAAGGACTCACCGCCCGACAGCGTTGCCACAGGCCGTTGCTGGCCGGTATAGTCGTCCATAATATCCAGATCCAGTCCGGACGCGCCCCTGCCTGCCTGTCCGCGTCGAATCAGCTCGTAACGCCCACGACTCATTTTGCGCAGCCGCTGCGACGCCCCAAGCAGGACATCGTCGAGCAGAACGCCCAGGATAAAGCGCTGCAGGCTGACTTTGCTTCCCTGCCTGCCGGAAGCGACATCGCTCAGCGTGCCATAAACCGCATATTCCTCGTCGAGTTCTTTACTGTTGGCGCGAATTTGTGTCAGTCTCTGCTGCAAGGTAGTCAGTGCCTGAAGGCGGTCGCGAATGCGCTGCCAGGTCTCTTCTGCCTGTTGCATTGACGTTGCGGCAGCCTGCTGGTCACTGAGCAATTTATCCAGATCAGGAGGTTCGCGATCTGCCAGCGCACTTTGCAATTGATCCAGCCTGCCCTGCATCTGATGCAGTTGCTCATAATAGCTTTCTATCTGGCGCTGCAACGTCTCACAGTCAGATGGCGCGAGGCGCGCCGCTTGCCAGGCTGTCGTATCGGCAAATTCACTGGCCCGTAACGCCTGCTCGTAGCTTTGCTCTGCCTGTGCGTGCAATACCTGCTCTTGCGACTGCTGCTCGCCCAGGGCAACGATGGTCGCGTTGACACTCAGAATCTCATCCTGGCGCTTTCTGACCGCTGCCACCGATTGTTCCCAGGCTTCAGTGAGCGTCTGAATCTGTTGATCCAATCTGGCGATTTGCAAAGACAACTGCGCTTCAGAGCGAAGTTCCTCAGGCAAATCCTGCTCCAGCGCACCAAGCGTTGCCTGCTGGCTGCCGTGCTCGAGCATCAGGCTCTGCTGGCGATTGCCAAGCTCAAGAATCGTCTGTTCTGCAACAACGATATCGTCCTCCAATGAAGCGAGCTGGCGCAGACCCTCGTCAAGCTGGTCTTTGACGGACTGGCTTTGCGCAAGTCGTGTTTCGTCCGCATCGAACCGGGCCCGCAGTTGCGCAGCATCCCCCATCGCATCCTCGCCCAATGCTGACTGTTGCTGCTGCCATTCGTGCTGCCGGACCTCGTATTGCTGTGCCAGCTGCTCAACGCGTGCCTGTCGGAAAGCCAGTTGCTGACCCGCCGACTGTACGCGCTGACGCGCCTCCTGCAGCATCTGATCGGTGATGATTTGTTTATCACTATGTGCTGGGGACGGATGCGAAAGGCTGCCGCAAACAGGACAGGGGTGGTCCGGCTGAAGTTTTGCTGCGAGGATAGCCGCCTGGCTCTGATGCCACGCAAGTTCGAGTCGATCCAGTTCGTTCTGCGCCGACTTTGCAGCCTCAGCTGCCTGGCCATGTTCCTGTTTTGCCGTTTGCTGCTGACGCTCCAATGCAGTCAGTTGCGTGGCCAGCGCGTCACAGGCCAGACGATCACTCCAGCGGCGCTGATTACGTTCGACTGCGACGCGCAAATCCGGAATCTGTGCCACCTCTGCCTGCCACTTCAAGTGCTCGGCTTTTCTGTCGATCACACGCTGGCGCCTTTCCTGCTGACGATCTTTCTGCCGGGTCAGGTCAGTGCCGGCCTGTTCAAGCGCCTGAGCCAGCACCTGCACCTGTTGCTTTTGCTTATGCCACGCCTGCGCCTTTGCCACCAGCCCCTGCAACTGGCTGCGGCGTACCGTGAGCTCCCGCACCTGCTGGTATGCTGTCGACGCGATCTCATGTTTCGCTTTGTCCTGTTCCAGCTGCCTGCCGGACTCAGCAAGCTGATGTCGACTGTTCTCAAGTCTGCTGAGTGTCTGATTGAGGCGCTGTTCCAGCTGTTGCCGTGTCTCGAAACTGCGATACAAATCGGCTGCCGCTCTTGCCCGGCGCAATTGTACTTCCTGTGCCTGCACGGACTCACCGCGGGACTGCAGACTGCTCAATTGGGATTCCAGTTCTTTTTTCTGTGCAAATTGCGCAAGCAGTCGCTGTCCTTCCTCAGTATTGCGCTGTGCCAGCCTATGCTGCTCTGTTTTATCGGACTTCTCTTTTCTGGCCTGCTCCTGGGCCGGAGACAGCTGGCTGATTTCGTCTGTCAGTTGCTTTTCGTCCTCTATTTGCGCATGCTCAAGCAAACCGTTGATCTGCAGCTGATTGGCTTCCCGTCTGCTGCGAATATCTTTAGCTCGTTCGAGCAGTTGTTGTTCGATCCGGGCATAGACCTCTGTCTGGAACAATTGAGCAAACAAGGTTTCTCTTTTCAGTGAATTTTCCAGAAGCAGCTCTCGGAATTTCCCCTGAGGCAATACCATGACTTTGCGAAACTGCTCAGCCTTCAGACCTGTCAGCCGTTCCACATGCGCATTGATTTCGGTTGCCTTTTTTGCCACCAGTATCTGCGGAGTTGCGCCAGACAGGTCCCGCATAACCCCTTCGGTTCCGATTTCCCGAAAACCCTCTCCGCGCAGCTTTGGAACGCGTTGCGCCGGCTTGCGCTGAATTTCATAGGTTTTAGAGCCCAGACGAAAACCGAATACCACTTGCGATGTGAGGGCCGGATCGGCCAGATCTGAACGCAACGATCGAGGCTCTTTTTCGTCTCCCGTGGTTTCCCCATACAGTGCAAAACAGATGGCATCAAGCAAAGTACTTTTGCCTGCACCCGTTGGTCCATTGATCAGAAAAAGTGGATTGGGGCCCAGCTGAGTGAAATCCAGTTTTTCTTCGGTGGCGAAAGGCCCGAAAGCCTGAAGATGCAAATACAACGGAACCATGGTTATGCTTCGCTCTTAAGGACGTGTTCAATGACCTGGCGCATGGCCGCCTGCTGCGGTGCAGTCATGGATTGCCCGCTGACCTGTTCGAAGAAATCACTGAACAGGCTAAATTCATCTCTACGCAATCGGGCCGCCGACATGATGGGCTGATTATCGTCCAGATAAAAGCGGGGTTTCTCCATCTGCAGCAGATTCGGATAGACCTCGCGCAATTTACTCATGGGATCCAGAATGGCGTGCTCATCAGTGAGGCGGGCAAGCAGATAGTCTTCGCAATGGGGATCGCTTGCGGCTGCCTCTATCAGGTCGTTCAGCTTGCCTTGAATACTGCGTACATCGTGCAAAGGCTTTAGCGGCAATGCGGTACTTGTCGCTTTGTCTGCATCATCAATTTCTACCAGCAATACGCCTTTACTGTGTTTTTCTTCGGAAAAGCTGTATTTGAGCGGCGAACCGCTGTAACGAATCCGGCCTTCACGGAATGCCTGAGGCCCGTGGATGTGCCCAAGGGCGACATATGAGAACCCGTCAAACAGCGATGCCGATACCTGGTCGGAGCCACCGACCGTCAGCGGCCTTTCCGATTCACTTTCCTGACTGCCAGCCAGAAAACAATGGCTGATTAACACATGCGCTCCCTCTTCCGGCATGTTTTGCCGGATACGGCTTATCAGATAGCGGTGCGCGTCTTCATAGCTGCCAATATCCTGTTGCGAAAACAGGCGTACCGGTTCAGGATCGGCAAAGGGGATACCGTAAAAATGCAGCGTACCGGTATTCGTGTTGATTGTGACGGGGTGTTGCATGCGTTCAAAGTCAGCAATGATATGCACGCCCGTGAGACCCAGCTGCGTGGCTGCGAAACCGAGCCTGTCTGCACTGTCGTGATTACCCGGAATGATAATGACGGGAATTTTCAGCACATGCATGTGATTCAGAAAGTCATTGAGCAGCGTAACGGCAGCGGCCGGCGGGATAGCGCGATCATAAATATCCCCGGCGATGACCAGCGCATCTGCCTGGTGACACTGGGCGTAGTGTACGATCTGGTCCAGCACATAAGCCTGGTCGTCAAGTAAGGAATGATTGCACAGTGAGCGACCCAGATGCCAATCGGAGGTATGGATGAATTTCATGAAGCGCGTTAGAGGAAAAAATCTGTATGAACCGCAAGTCCGGCCAGCGTAAGTCCGGAAAGTTGTTAGCCCGGCTGCGTTGACCAGAGAGCGAAACTGTGCCTGAGCATTAAAGCCTGACCATTCAATTAAGGCTCTATCTTATCCTTTCAGGCAAGCTGATTCATCCCTGTAAATGTACTAGCGGATATTTGCTCATGCGCGCCATCGGTTGACAATCCACCTTGCACTGCAATAATATAAATATATTGCCGTTTTCGTATAAGGCTCTTTCTGCAGAATTTTTCCTCGCTTTCGGCGGGAAATTTCCTGAAAGTGGATTCTTATATGACAACCGCATGGGGGAATTTAGTCCAACTTGCTGCCCCGACATCCGGTCAAACCAGCTAAACAGGAGCGTTCTATGAACCAATCCTCCCCTTCTGCCATATCAACTTCCGCAAGCACAATTTCTGCTGATAAATCCGTCAGAATTATTGTCGACCGCGAGCACGCGTCTCACATAGATCCATCCGGCAACTGTTACGTCAATCCACAAGACTGTGCCATCGCCTGCGATCCCGAAGCCAACGCCTATATTTTTGACATTGAATTTTTGCAACGGCTGCGACGACATATCCGTAAAATCGGCAGCTTCGAACTGGACACCAGCACCCTGTCCCGAGACCTGCAAAGTGTCGCTTCTTCGCTTGCCACCTTGCTCAACAAGAACCTGACTGCCGGACGATGATAGACTAACACTTGTTAATCCATCAACAACCACAACAGGGAAAGTTCATATGTACAAGCTGAATGATCACGGCCGCGAGTCAATCAATACCTTTCTGGATGCTGTTGCCAAACCCGGTGTGGCACGCGATTCGTTCATGGTACGAGCCGAAGAAATTGCCAATCAGTCCTTCCCTGTCGATCAGGATGCCGTACTGGATATCCAGGGTCCGGACACACAAAGCGGCGACGCCGAATCCACGCAACTGCTCAAGAGCTGGTTCAGCCAGGTCTGACGAACAGGTGTTGGGCATCGTCACTCTCGCGATGCCCTCATCAAACAGGCTGGCCTTCATCAAACGATGGCCTTCGTCTAACACGTATCAGCCGACGTCGAATTCGTTTTACCTGTCCTGAACACACCCTGCCGTTCTTCGAACAGGCGCTTTGCGCGCCCCTTTTCGCGGGTTTGCTCAAGATACCTGCGTGCTTGTTTACATCGGTTTTTCTTTCCGCGCCTTTCTGTGTGCAGGTAGCGAATCATCTGCGAAATCACGATCGACATTTAATGAACCTTCTTCAGAGGTGAGTCGTTCTCGATCATGAGTAAATCGATCGTCATGAATATACACGCTGTCATCATCGCTTATTCGATCGACGGTTACCCGGATGGTCATTTTCCGCTGGGGTGGCTGATCCAGCAGATCCGCGCCGGTAGCATAGTACAGGATTGTCCCCAGGAAAAATAACAGGGTGATAATCCAGCCATAAGGCGGTATAAATAGAAAGAACACTGCGATCAGAAAATTCCACACCATCGTTGTCCCCTTAGTGAGCGGAATCGCATTAACTTATATACAGCCGAAGCGAGACTATTTTTTGATTTTCCAGCTGTCTGCCGTCACTGAACACAGCGGCCAGCCGCGCCTTCACATCCGCTTGCTGGCTGAGATATTCTCACGTGTGTCGAATCAATAATGCACGAACCGCGTCAGTTTAAAATTGGTAGTCGACATCGTATTTTTGAAAAACCGCTTGAAGCGGTCATCGCTGGTTATTTGCTCCGCGTTCCAGGCTCTTTTGATTCTTCTACTTATGCTGCAGAGAATAGTCGAACTGACAACAAAAAGGGACTTGATGCTTTTGCATAAGTCCCTGATTTTGGCAGTTAATTGACCTTCGGATTGGTGGGTGCTACAGGGGTCGAACCTGTGACCTACGCCTTGTAAGGGCGCCGC
>JAFAGQ010000089.1 GCA_023422555.1 Pseudomonadota bacterium | reverse complement strand
TAGGCTGGCTGCGCAATATTGTGGGTGCCTATGTAGAGGCCATCCGCAACACACCGCTGATCATCCAGAGTTACTTTCTTATTTTTGGGCTCTCCAGTATCGGATTCACTATGCCAATACTGGTGGGTGCGATCCTTGCACTTGTCATCAATATTACAGCCTACACCTGTGAGATCGTGCGTGCCGGGATTGAATCTGTTCCCAGAAGTCAGCGCGAAGCAGGGGAGTGCCTGGGATTATCGCCCCTGCAGGTTTACTGGCACATTATTCTGGTGCCTGCGCTGGAACGGGTTTACCCGGCGCTGACCAGCCAGTTTATTTTGCTCATGCTGGTGACCAGTGTATTGTCTGCAGTCGGTACCCAGGATCTGTTTGGCGTGTCCGATCAGGTGCAGTCCATGACGTTCCGCAATTTCGAAGTCTTTATTGTGCTTTGGGTTGTGTATCTGGCCATGTCCCTGTTGGTCCGGGTCGTATTCTGGCTATTAGGCAAAGTGCTTTTTGTTCGCAAGCGCCGTCTTGGCACTTCGCTATAACGGCAGGGAGACATCACGATGAACCATCAGCAATTATTCTTCCTGCTTCAAGGCGCCTGGGGAACTCTGCTTTTATCTGTGCTGACATTTGTTTTTGCCAGTGCCGTCGGGCTGCTTATTGCACTCATGCGTGTCTCAGACAACCGCGTTATCAAATGGCTGGCGTTTGGCTATATTCAGCTGATTCAGGGCACACCATTGCTAGTGCTGATGGGTGTCTGTTTTTATGGGCCTACCATTCTGGGCTATGCGAGCGTATCTGCATTGTTCGCAGCGGTGCTGGCGCTCAGCGTGCAGTCATCGGCGTTTCTGGGTGAGATCTGGCGAGGCTGTATCGAGGCGGTTCCCAAAAACCAGTGGGAAGCCGCCGAATGTCTGGGTCTGAATCGAATACAGCGCATGTTCAAGGTCATTTTGCCGCAGGCCTTGCGCATTGCCGTGCCACCGACGGTCGGGTTCCTGGTACAGATCGTCAAAAACACATCCATCGCTTCATTGGTGATTGGTTTTGCGGAGCTGTCCTACAACGCCAAAATCCTGAACAATGCGACCTTCCAGCCATTTCTGTATTTCGGGCTGGCTGCAATACTGTATTTCCTGATCTGCTATCCGCTGTCGCGCCTGGCCCTCAGACTTGAGCGCAGACTGAACCTGTCTCGTGGATAACAGGACCGACTTTGATAAAGACAGAAAATATTATGGAGACGTCACAATGACACCCCTGGAAACGGCGACAGTCGCGGCTTCCGCGCCCGTAAAGGAAATCGTGCGCCTGGACAATGTGCACAAATGGTTTGGTGATAATCATGTCCTTAAGGGCATCGATTTGAGTGTTAACACAGGCGAAATCATCGCGATTATCGGGCAGAGCGGATCGGGAAAAAGTACGGCGCTGCGTTGCATGGATCATCTTGAACAGATTGATAAGGGCTCGGTAACAGTCTGTGGACATACCTTCGGCGCCGATATACCCAAGGCGGATCTGAAACAGCTGCGTCAGGACGTTGGTATCGTATTTCAGAGCTACAACCTGTTTCCTCATCTCACCGTTGAGCAGAATATTACGCTTGCATTGACATCGGTGAAAAAGATGTCGAAGAAGGAGGCGCAGACGGTCGCTCAATCGGTCCTGACGCAAGTGGGACTGCTTGAAAAAATATCGTTCTATCCGGAACAGCTTTCCGGCGGGCAGCAGCAGCGCGTGGCCATTGCGCGCTCACTCGCGATGGGACCCAGACTGATGCTGTTTGACGAAGTCACCTCTGCACTGGATCCGCAACTGACTGGCGAAGTGTTACGCGTCATCGAGAAACTGGCCAGAGAAGGCATGACCATGGTATTAGTTACGCACGAAATGGCATTTGCACTCAAGGTTGCTCATCGCGTTGTTTATATGTATGAGGGAAAAATTCACGAGCAGGGAACGCCTGATATCCTGCGCAACCCTCAGACACCGGAACTCAGGCAGTTTCTTGAGAATGGTCTGTAGTCGTAATGGACATCACGATTGTCAGTATCGGCATCGGCATTGGCATCGTGACATCACCATGAACACATCAGTATCAATACATCAGCATCAACACCTAGCATCAACATCCAGTATCAATACATCAGCATCAATAAATCAGCATTAATAAAATCACAACGGAGACTCACATGAAATTATCATTTAAACCGCTATTTGTCTGTGCAGCAGCCACCTTGTTGGCCGGCATGTCTGCAGCAGGCGCCAATACGCTGGATCAGGTTATGGAACAAAAGGTGTTGCGTGTGGCCATCGATCTGAATGCCCCACCTTATGGTATGAAAAGCGACACGATGAAGGAGATCGGTTCTGACGTTGAAACTGCCAACCTGCTTGCCGATGACCTGGGCGTAAAGCTACAGCTGGTGCCAACCACGCAGGCCAATCGCATTCCGTTTCTGCTGACCAACAAGGCAGACGTAGTTATTTCCAGTCTGTCGATCACACCCGAACGAGCCAAGGTCATTGATTTTTCCGTGCCATATGCTGCCATTCAGGCCGTCGTGGGTGTGCCAAAGGATTCGCCGATCAAAGAGATGAAAGATCTGGCGGGCAAAACCGTGGTAACAGCCAGGGGCACTACCAATGATCAAATGGTGACCAAGCTTGCGCCGCCGGGAACCAACATCGTGCGCTTTGAAAATGATGCTACCGCGATTACTGCCATTACCAGTGGGCAGGCAAACCTTTTTGCCACTGCCCCTTCCATCATCGCATCCCTGAACAAAAAGGATCCGTCCAAGGCGCTGGATATCAGGATTGTGATGTCCAGCTCCAAAATGGGAATTGGCGTGGCAAAGAATAATACACAGCTGAAGGAAAAGATGGACGAGCTGGTTCGCAACAATCTGAAGAACGGGAAGCTGAATGCCATTTTCAAGAAATATCACCAGGCAGATTTACCTGAAGATGTGACCGCAATGGGAAAATGAAATAACTGCCTTTGTGGCGATAAGGGTTTTGCGGCACTTAGGTTTTTGTGACCTTTCTGCCGCAGTGAAATAGGTACTCGCTATGCCCTAGTGGCTCGCGATAATATAGACGACCGTCGTAACAAGGTTCCCTGGGGCCATCATGATTCTCTTTCATGATGGCCCCAGACTGTTTTACCAACACCAGGACACGCTCTTTCCAGCACAGTTGTCATACAGCAAATGTGATCAGATTGCATTCGTGATCTCTCGATTCTGGTGATTGCCCTTGTATTATCATTAACCTGCGGCGGACTGGTTCATTTGTGATAATGTACTGGGGTTTCCAATTTCTTGTTACAGGTTATAGCTATGTCCCGGGAGCCCGAATTTTCCTCAACACCAGCCCAGTCGCCGACGTCGTCAGAATCGGCCGATACCTCGTGGCTGATCGACGATTTCCGTGTTGGCGATTTTTTCTTTGCGTCGCCTGCCACTCAGCATCGAGGTCATCTTGCCGATGTGGCGGCCTTTGCCTATCGTCCGGCGGCAGTAGAAACAGTGCAAGCATTGTTTGCAACGGCACATCAGCGAGGTGCTGCAGATCCCATCATGTTTGGCCTGATTCCTTTTGATGTGAGCCGTTCCGCGAGTCTTGCTGTTGTTGCCCGTACGGAAACGGCGCCCGTCCCGAAAGACAGGACAATACCTGCCATAGCGGGTGATAGACCACAAATTGCCTCACAGCAACCGGTACCGGAACCTGAAGTATACGGAGATATGGTTCGCAAGGCTCTTGGCCTGATGTCAGAAGAGGGTTTGCGCAAAATCGTTCTGTCACGCAATATGGATGTGACACTGGATCGTCCGCTGGATTATGCGCGTCTTCTTCCCGATCTCTTGTCGCGTAATGCACATGGCTACACATTTGCAATACCGGTGTGGGAAAACGAAGAGCAGAAAGTGCCTGCCGGCGTGATGGTCGGCGCCAGCCCGGAGCTGCTGGTGCGTCGGGTGGGCGATACCATTCATGTGAATCCGCTGGCCGGGTCTATCGGCCGCAATGCCGATCCCGAAAAGGATCAGGCGCTGCGCGATGGCCTTGCTGTCTCAGAAAAAGATCTGCGCGAACATTCGTATGTTGTCAATGATATTGCACGCATTCTGCGTGAGCATTGCGTTGATCTGGATATCCCCGAAGGGCCGTCAGTGATCGGTACTGATACTCTGTGGCATCTGTCTACCTATATTACCGGTCGCCTGCGCGATCCTGCCACAACGGCGCTGGAGCTGGCGCGGGCCCTGCATCCGACACCTGCCATTTGCGGTTATCCCACCGCAACCGCATTCAAGCACCTGGGAGAACTGGAGCCATTCGATCGCAATTACTTTGCAGGACTGGTTGGCTGGCAGCAGGAAGACGGCGACGGTGAATGGGCATTGTCCCTGCGCTGCGCCTTACATACGGGCGAAAACAGATTGCGGCTCTTTGCGGGTGCGGGCATTGTCACGGGTTCCAATCCTGATCATGAAATCATCGAAACGGCCACAAAAATGGAAACGTTCATGCGCGCCATTCGCTGATTCGATCGAATTGCATCTGTCATTTATCAGTTCTTCATTCAACACATAATCAAATCAATAAAACAGGGAGTAAGCGCATGCGCAAGTGGTTCCAGGCGGGTTTTTCCGCGATTGCACTCAGTATTTCAGCGGTAGCCATGGCGGCTTCGGGTTCCTGGCCCGAACACCCCTTGACA
>JAFAGQ010000260.1 GCA_023422555.1 Pseudomonadota bacterium | reverse complement strand
GGAGCATGCCACTGTTTGATCGTCATGTGGCAACCGTGGGCGCCTATTACAGCCTGGAAGACCTGAAAGATACGACAACCAACCAGATGTCCGATCGTTCTACTGTTGACCGCTGGCAATATGCTTTTTTTGCTGAAGATGAATGGCAGATTACCGACTCGTTCGCGTTGACCGGCGGCCTGCGCATGGATAACGAGAAAACCTCGGGCGTCCATTGGAGCCCCCGCTTGTATGGCGTCTGGCATCTGAACGACAACTGGACGGTCAAAGGCGGCGTATCTACGGGCTTTCGTGCCCCATCGCTACGCCAGACCCTGCCGGACTGGGGCGCATCCAGCCGTGGGGGCAATATGTATGGCAACCCCGATCTGAAGCCGGAAAAAACGCTGACCAAGGAAATCGGTCTTATCTATAACAATGACAGTGGCCTGATGGCTGGCATTACCTTCTTTGATAATGAGTTTACAGATAAGATCACGCGCGTTCCCTGCCCTGAGTGCGGCCCCGTTAACTCACAAGGGCGCTCGGCCACCACTTATGTGAACGTAGATGACGCAATTACCCGGGGTGTCGAGGCGACGCTGACGGCCCCGCTGAACGACAAATTGTCATTGACCTCCAGTTATACCTATACGTATTCCAAGCAGAAAAGCGGGGAATACGCGGGCAATCCGCTGAACCAGATGCCTGAACATATGTTTAATCTGGGACTTGACTGGAAACCGACAGAACAGCTCAACGGATGGATGAAAGTCACCTACCGGGGAAAGGAAAGCGATCCGACTCAGGGTATTTCGGCGAGTTCCACAATGGCGCCATCGGCGACTTACGTGGATCTGGGGGGCTCCTATGACGTCAACAAGAACCTCACCGTATATGCAGGTATCTACAATATTTTCGATAAGCAGGTCCGATATGACGACTATGGATATGTCGAAGATGGTCGCCGCTATTGGCTGGGTTTGAACGCTAAATTCTGATTAAGTCTGACGCCGCAGCCCGGGACCGTTCAGGATAACAAATGCAATACACAATATAGGCAACACAAATGAAATTTCAACAACACGCAACAAAATGGTTTTCTCTGCTGCCGAAAGTACTGGCAATTAGCGTCGTATCATTCGCGGGCCAGGCCATGGCCCAAAATGCAAAAGTGGAAGTGCAGCATGCAAGAGGTGCGGCTACCGTCGCCGCACAACCGGCCAAAACCGCTGTATTTGATCTGCCTTCCCTGGATATCATGCATGTGCTTGGCGTTCAGGCTGCAGGTGTTCCGAAATCCCGGTTTCCCGAGTCTCTTTCAGCATACAACGACGAAAGTGTGCCCAAAGTGGGTACATTGTTCGAGCCGGATCAGGAGGCATTGAAGAAGCTGTCGCCTGACCTTATCCTGGTAGGCGGACGCTCGCGAGCCAAGTTCGACACGGTAAGCACCATTGCGCCGACACTGGATATGAGCGTCGATACGCAGGCGCCCTTAAAAAGCATTGAGCGCAACACCAACACACTGGCAACAATCTACAAAAAAGGACCCGAAGCAAAGGCGGCTCTTGAAAAGCTCACTGCCGCCATTGATGCACTGAAAGCCAAATCGGCCAGGGCCGGCAACGCAATGATTGTGCTGTCGGTCGGCGATAAAACCAGCGCTTTTGGCCCGGGCTCCCGCTTTGGCATGATTTATGACGTTTTTGGATTCACGCCCAACGAAGCCGTCAAAAATCTTTCGGCAACGGATCGTCATCCGTTCAAACTGGAAGATATTGCCAAAGCAGATCCTGACTGGCTCTTCGTGATTGATCGCAATGCCGCTACCGGTAAGAAAGATACCCCTGCCCGCGAAAAGCTGGAGAACTCCGTCATTCAGGACACGCGCGCTGCGAAAAGCAATCGTATTGTTTATCTGGATCCCTATAACTGGTACATCATGGGCAGTGCGGGGCTGACCGCCATGCAACAGAATGTGGATCAGTTATCTCAGGCGCTGGAGGGCAATCAGTAATCATGTTGTATACGCCATTGCGAATGCAATGGCTCGTCACATACTGACGGTGCCGCATGAATCTGCTGGCTGATTAACACAAGCGCAATTATGTCGCCGGTCCCTTGCTGACCGGCGTTCTGTTATTGCATTCGTGTTTCCTCTTGCCTCTGCTTCAACCTCGGTTATGATGCCGGATATGACTTTGCGGAGAAGGTTCATGAATCAGCTGGCCACCCTGCCCCCTTGTAGAAAATCTTCATCCTGGCTCCAGACGCACGCGCGCTTGCTGCTGCGTCCCTCGCTGGTAGCAGGCGCGATGCTGATTGCCGCGCACTCGCCGTTTGCTCAGGCCGATACCGTTAAAGCGAACTCACGAATCGACCGGGTCATTGTGTATCCGGACAGAGCGTTGATTCATCGCGTCGCCAGTCAGTGTATTGCAGCAGGCGAACACGAACTGGTGTTTAACAATCTGCCGGCAGATATCGACGAAAACTCACTGCAATTTAATGCCGACGCCGCCAATGCCGGGCTGCAGATACTTCATGTGTCCAGTACGCCGGACTACCAGCAATCCGGGCAATCTGACGGCGCGTCCGAAGTCAATCGCCAGATTGAAGCGCTGGATCAGCAACTTGGGCAGTTGGATGATCAGATTAAACTGGATGATAACCAGATCGCCTTCATCCGCCACTATCAGGATGGTCATAGCCTGCAGGGGCGGGATGTACCGCCATTGTCGCGCGACGCTTTCCTGGACCTCATGTCGTTTACCGGCGAACATTTGCTCAAAGCCCTGCAAACCCTTCGCGAGCATACGCAACAAAAAGATCAGTTGCTGGCGCGCCGCAAAGTGCTGGAACAGCGCCGTGAGCAGATCGATCAAAGCGGAACAAATGAGACGCGAAAGGTCATCGTGTCGCTACGGGCCGCGCAGCCGGCAACCGTCAACAGTGTGCTCAGTTACGTGGTTCCCGGCGCATCGTGGCAGCCGGTCTATGACGCGCGCTACGATTCGGCCGCCGGCAAATTGACCTTGCAATATTTTGGCCAGGTCAGCCAGCAGACTTCCGAAGACTGGTCAGATGTGAGTCTGACCTTATCCACCGCCCAGCCGATAACCGGCGTCGCTTTGCCGCAACTGGAACCCTGGCGCGTTGACGTTGTCGCACCCCGGCGTCCGATGCCCATGCGCAGCATGAGAGCAAGGCAGTCGGCGATGGCCGCAGGCGGCGCACCTGCCATGGAGATGGCGGATGCGGCCAGCTACGAGACAGCCACCCCGCAAAGCAATGCGACCAACACTACGTTTGAGGTGCCGGGCAAACAGACCATAGCGGCGGGCGGGCAACAGCAGCGTGTAGCGCTCACCACGCTCTCAGAGCCCGCGAAACTGTCCTACGAACTTGTCCCCTCCAAGGCCGCCGCAGTATTTGCGACAGTAAAAATCAACAACGCAAAAGACTTTCCGCTGCTGGCCGGCAACGTCAATGCTTTCTTTGATAATGAATTCGTGGCTTCGTCAGACATGAAGACCATTTTCCCCAAAGAGGAACTGGAGCTGGCACTGGGCGTTGATCAGGCTATTTCAGTCAAGCGTGAGCCGCTGCAACGGTTTACCGAATCGACAGGTCTGACAGGCAGCGGAACCCGCCTGACCTATGAATACAAAACGCTGATTCGCAATAACCGAGGGCAGCCTGTCGAGCTGGTCCTGCACGACCGCGTGCCGGTTTCGGCGAACGAGAAAATTGACATCAGGCGCCTGGAACCGCCTGACGGCGATCTGGCACTCAAGGGCGATGGCCGCTACACGCAAAAGGTTTCGCTGGCGGCTGGAGAAGAGCGTACCGTTCTTCTCAAATTCTCGGTCCAGTTTCCAAAAGATCTGGATGTAGAGGGGCTGCCCTGATTGACTGTCTGACTAGGCGGTACCGTTACCCCTGCGTTGCATATGTGTCCACCAACTCTGCAGTACGAATCCCACGATAAAAAGAAGGAGCCAGCCCCCCAGTGCACCGCGCACCACAGGGGACGCGGGGCCGTCTGCCAAAGGATGCGCGACTGGCAGACGCGTCAGGGTTTCATTGATTCCGGGCACCATGAGCAGGAAGAAACTGAATGTGAGACCAAGCTGGGAAAGATAGGGTCGCAAGCGCCCCAGAAACGACATTCGCGGTACGTATAACGCGCCGCCTGCGGCCAGCAGCGCCAGAATGCCCAATGCATGACCAACGTTAAAGCCACCAGAGCTTGAAAGACCAAAGGACGTCAATACTGTCAGCAACAGACCAATGAGATAAGTCTTGCCGACAGGTCTTGCGTAGTCAATTTTGCGGTAGCGCGCAAAGCTGTAAACACCTGCGACTAGCGGAATGAGGCTGATAAGGGTATGGCCGGCGCCCAGGGCGGAAAGAGGATGAGGCATAGAGAGAACTCCTTGAGAGTATTGGTTGATCGTAGATGGCGAGATGCCAATAATTTAAAATCAATCAACTAGTTGATCGGTTATGCAAGTAAAAAATAAGGGACGATTCGGCTCTTTTCATCAAACAGACAGATCAGGTTTATCGGGTCAATTGGCTGATTGCCGTTTTCGAAATCGCTTCGAATGCCTCGGGACTCTTCAAAGCCCGAGCCGTCAGCATCGCGCCGTGTACGATGGACATAAAGGTTTGCGCTTCAACAAAAGCACTATCGCGCAAATGAAATTTTCCCTGTGCCTCACCTGCCTCCAGCACGGCTTGCAGCCAGGCAGTCAGGTCTTCAAAATATCGCTGAACCTCATTGGCAACCTCCTGCGGAAGCATAGGCAATTCTGCACCCAGCATGGCGCAAATGCATATAGGCATTTGACCGTCACGAATACAACCAGCCCAGTAATCGGTGTAGGCCTTCAGGCGTGCCGGCGCATCGCTGAGGTTCTGATCAAGCGCGGCAAGTCCTTCCCGCGACTGTTCGCGGTGTCGCAGGACAACAGCACGCACCAGATCTGCCTTGCTCGGGAAATGATGATGAATGCTGGCTTTACCAATATGCACCCGCTCGGAGATATCAGCATAGCTAAAACCGTTGTAGCCGCCCGCAGCAATCAATTGCTTCGTATGTTCGGCAATTTCAGTTGCCCTGGGGGAAAGTTCGAGGCTCATAAAAAACGTCGTGTATTTGTACAGGGCGACTTTGACTAGGGATGTCCGAGCCCGCCGCACACAATTAAGGTCCAGTCATCCTACTAGTTGATCGATTGTGTGTCAAGCAAAAATAAGAGATGCGTTTGAGAGATATTGTGCAACTGCGAAATTTTTGCGCGAACCAGTGGCCCAGCGACGCAGTGGAATCAGCGAGCGCGCTGGTGTGCGCCGGACTCGAAAGATCGGCGCGCAACCACTAGCGATAGACTTTCTTCAATTTCCGTCGCGCACTGAGCGATGTTCCGTTGAACAGACAAAAATGAACCGCTTCATTGAGGCAAGAGTACGACTTTTCCGGACGCGATATTTCCGCGATCCAGCTCGGCAAATGTCGCTGCCCCTTCGTCAAGAGACCGCGTCTCTACCCACGAAAGATCACCAAACGTACCATTGTGCAAGGCATTGACCGTCGCATGCATATCTGCAAGGGTATACGTATACGTGCCCAATAAGGTGATTTCAGCCAGTGTAAGCTTGCGCATATCTATTTCGCTGGCCCAATCCTGAAGACCGATATGCAGGATCACACCACCCGGGCGTACACTGCTTAACGCGGTGTTACGTGTGGGTTTTGCGCCGACGGCATCAACGACCAAATCATAACTGTCCTGTGCGGGCGCTGCTTCCAAAGGATCGATAGTGATACAACCCGCATGCTGTTCAGCTGATGATCTTCTCAACGCATTGGTTTCAGCAAGTTCAACGCGTTTGCAACCGTAAGCGCGAAGCAAAATTGCGGTTAACAGACCGATTGCACCTCCACCAATCACCAGTACGCGTCCCTCCGGCAAGGGACGATGCAACTTTTCCATTGTCAGATTCAATGCGTGAAGCACCGTCGCTGCCGGTTCGGTCAGCGCAGCCACTACCGAGTCCATATCGTCCGGAATAGGAATCACAGATTTTGCAGGAACAGACATAAATTGTGCGAATGCTCCGGCGCGAGACATTCCTACCATCCCTCGATTACTACACAGGTTATCTCTGCCCTGCATGCAATACTGACAAACCCCGCAAGTAATCAACGGATTTACCGTAACACGCTGGCCTACTTTGATTGTATCTGCGGCGCTTTGCGTTACTGTCGCGGCTAATTCATGCCCGAGGATCAAACCGGGTTTGCGCCTGGGATCATGTCCATGGTACGCATGCATATCCGAACCACAAATACCCGCCGCGTCAACACGCACGATGACTTCTCCCGCCTCCAGATCAGGCAATGGGCGCTCCTGAATCATCATTTCATTAGGTGCTGTATAAACGAGGGCTTTCATATATTGTCTCCTTGTTACGGAACCGGTTGACCGGAACGCTGCGTCATATCATGAGGTGGTTGATGATGTTTGTAATGTGGTGGGTACACTATCGTTAGCCGAATGCGTCGCCTGATCGGGCACATGTCGTGCGATCCAGCGTGTGCAGGCAACGCTCAGCAGTCCTGCCGCGAGTACATAAAGGCAAAGCAGCCATGGATCTCCACCATTGATATCCGTTAATACAGTCGCAATGATCGGTGTGAGTCCGCCGGCTACGACTCCCGCCAGTTGGTACACAAATGAAATAGCGGTATAACGTACCTTTGCGTCAAAGCACGAAGAAAAAAACGACGACATGGTACCGAACACGGCAGCATGAAATATCCCAAACGGAATAATGATGGCAAGCCAAACCAGATAGATGTTCCCGGAGAATGTCTGCATTACGTAGAATGCCGGAAATGCCGATAGCGACGCAAAGAGTGCGCCCAGCCCATAAACGCGAGCCTTGCCAACCCGATCTGATACGGCGCCCCAGAATGGGATAAAGCATGTCATCAATAGTGCGCTTATCATCACCCCAACCAGGGCAACCGTGCGCGGAAGTTCCAGTTCCCTGGTCAGATAATTAAGCGAGTAGACGCCAAACACATTAAAGAACACGCCGTCAATCATGCGAGCCCCCATGCAGGCAAGTATGATGCGTGGATACCGCCGCAGCGTATCGACCAGTGGCAATGGTGATTTCTCTTTGCTGTTATTTGCGTCAGCTTCCTTCTTCATCGCTTCAAACTCTGGCGATTCGGAAACATGATTTCGAATGTATCCACCAACCAGTGCCATTACTCCACTCAGCAGAAACGCCACGCGCCAGCCCCAGGAAAGGAATGCTTCGTCAGTCAGTTGCCACGACAATAGCCCAACCACCCCCGAAGCCAGTACCAGTCCCAGGGACATACCTGTCTGAGGGATACTGCTGAAAAAGCCACGCCGGGCTTTCGGCGCGGACTCATAGGTCATAAGGACTGCACCACCCCACTCTCCACCCAGACCGATACCTTGTACGATTCGAAAAAAGAGCAATAGAATGGGGGCCCAGATACCAATATGTTCATAAGTGGGAATCAGACCAATTGCGACCGTGGCCCCTCCCATCAAAAGCAGCGTCAGCATCAGCATTTTTTTGCGCCCGACTGTATTCGCCAAAATGCCCAAATATGATGCCGCCCAGCGGTCTGGCCACAAATCCCAGGGCGAATGTTCCATAGGCCAGCATTGTGGATACAAATTCGTTTTCACCGGGGAAATAAAGCTTGTCAAATACCAGGCCTGCGACAACCCCATATAGAAAAAAATCGTACCACTCTATAATTGATCCGAAGAGGCTCGATATCGTTGCTCGATGAAGGTTCTGCTGAGCCTGCACTTTTCCTGAATTGCTCATCTTGTCTCTGCTCCATATTGCTTTCGTTATATTTTTATGTTGAGAAGCGGCATTTCATGCCGCGCGAACTGATATTTACTTGGCTGTGTAACCACCATCCACCATAACGACCTGGCCGGTAATATAGCTGGAGGCCTCACTTGCAAGAAATACCGCTACACCATGCAGATCAGCCAGCTCTCCATTGCGGCCAATACAAGTTTGCGCTGCATGCTGTTTCCTAAGATTTTCGTCACTGAACACCGATGTCGTTAATGGTGTTGGAAAAAAACCAGGCCCAATCGCATTGCAGGTAATTCCATGCGGAGACCATTCCTGCGCAATGGCGCGCGTGAGCTGCACAACGCCTCCTTTAGCCGCTCCATAAGGTGCACTCTGAGGGAAAGCCCGGTACGATTGCAAAGACGCGATATTGATAATGCGTCCCCAGCCATTCCTTCTCATCGCCGGTGCCAATGCCTGGGTAAGAAAAAACGGCGCAGCCAGGTGAAGGTCCATTTGCTGGCGCCAGGTTCGACTATCCACCTCCTGAAATGGCTGACGAAGGTTGACACCCGCCGCATTGACCAGAATGTCGATATCACCATGCTTCGTGGCTGCCTCAGCCGCACAAGTGCGTAACGCTTCAGAATCGGTCAGATCACATACGCAATAATGTGCCCGGACATCATTATCAGCCAATATTTGGACTTGATCGTTTAACTCCCGCTCCCGCCGGGCGACCAGTATCACGTGCGCACCGGCTTGCCCCAACCCAAGGGCAATGGCCGCGCCTATGCCGGAACTGCCGCCAGTGATAAACGCCGTTTTTCCGGAAAGATCGAATAATGCATTTGCTTTCATGCCAGTCTCCTGTCTTTCTGCTACGCAGTCACAGGTTCACCGGTGTCAAATGTTTCGTTCGGAAAGTATTTGGCAAGACGGTCATCTGCAGTTCGGGCATGAGCTTCCATTCCTTCCAGACGCGAGATTCGCGCGGTCACTTCGCCGATGCGTCTGACGGAATCTTTGGACATACGCTGCCAGGTTAGTGTCTTCATGAATTTGTGCACTGACAGCCCGCCTGAGTAACGCGCCGCCCCCTTGGTTGGCAATACATGGTTCGGCCCGCTGCATTTGTCACCGAAGGCAACAGTCGACTCCTCTCCCAAAAACAATGAGCCATAGCAGGTCAGTCGTTCCAGCCACCAGTCCAGATCTTCTGCATGCACTTCCAGATGCTCCGAGGCATATCGATCCGACACCTGAGCAACTTCCTCACGCGTGTCGCAAACAATAATTTCCCCATAATCCCGCCAGGCCGCCGTCGCAGCATCCCGAGCGATATCCGGCAGTTTCTCGATAAGCTCGGGAATTCGCTCTGCAACTTTCGTTGCCAGTGATCGGGAAGTGGTAAACAACCAGGCGGGAGACTCGTGACCGTGTTCGGCCTGACCGACAAGGTCAACAGCAACAATTTCCGGATCTGCCGTATCGTCGGCAATCACGGCCACTTCAGATGGACCGGCAAAGACATCAATACCCACCTGCCCGAAAAGGCTGCGCTTGGCTTCTGCAACAAATTTATTGCCCGGGCCAACGACCACATCGGCGGGCATGCCGGTAAACAGGCCGAAAGCCATACTGGCAATCGCCTGAACCCCACCCAAAGTCATAATTGTGTCGGCTCCCGCGGTACGGAATGCATACAGAACATAAGGATGCATGGCGCCCCCACGAAAAGGGCTTGAGCAGGCAATAATATTTTTTACACCTGCCGCTTTGGCGGTGGCGACCCCCATATACGCGGAAGCAATATGCGCATATCGCCCTGCAGGCGCGTAACAGCCCACAACATTGACCGGCAGCACGCGCTGGCCCGCAGTTACACCGCCATCCAGCTTCACGGAAAACTCTTCAATAGATTCACGTTGACGAACAGCGAAGTCATAAACCTGACGCACCGCGAACTCGATATCGGATTTAACGGAGGTGGGAATTTCCCGAGTCGCCTGATTGATCTGCGCATCAGTCAGGATTATTTCATCTGTCCATTTATCCAGCTTTTCGGCGTACTCTCGTACCGCGTCCTCCCCACGCACACGGATATCAGCGAGCATTTCCTCGACAACTGCCCTGGCAGTACCGGTTTCAGTTTCAGGTGTCTTGTCTGCTTTTTTTAAGAATTCAACTGCCATATCTATTCCTAATAAAGTTGTTTTGTAAATAACCAGCGATGCGTTCATCAGGCACGAAACAAGTTTTCGACAAGCGATCACTCAGAGATAAATCATGCATGCGTGATGAAAATAATGTAAGCGCTTACATTCAAGTATAGAGATGTATTGAAAACGCGTCAATGCGCTTTGAAAATTATTTTTTTAATAGATTTATAATTGATCCTATTTTTGATCAGAACATTCAAGGAAACCATGACACGACGGGCACGAATTGCTGACGTTGCTTCATTGGCGGGAGTCTCCGTGGCGACGGTCTCCCGTACTTTATCCAATCCCGAGACAGTCAAGCCGGACACCCAGCAGCGGGTGCAAAGCGCTATTAAAAAATTAAACTATTTCAGGGATGGGTCTGCCAGAGCCCTCGCGTCAGGTCGCGGCCATACAGTTGGCATTGTTGTTCCCACCCTTGATAACTCAATCTTTGCTCGAGCTGTTCAGGGACTGCAAACCACGCTGGCTGCCAACGGCTATCAACTACTCGTAGCCGCTCATGAATACGATCTCGAAACTGAGGTACAACAAGTGCGGGCACTGCTTGAGACGCGCCTTGATGCACTTGTGCTGGTTGGAACAGATCATGCTGAATCGACGTGGGACCTGATAAAACGCAGTCGTACACCACTTATGATCGCCTGGGCAAAACACGAGCGTCATCCCTCCGTTGCATTCGATAATCGACTCATTGGAGAGCTCGCCGCCGAACACCTGGTGCAGCTCGGTCACAAGGAATTTGGAATAATTTCAGGCTATACACAACACAATGACCGCGCCCGGCAACGTGCTGAAGGCTTTATTGACACATTGCGACGCCATGGCATTGCTTTAAGAAAGCGGAATTTTGTAGAACAGCCATTTGGCTTTTCAGGCGGACGATCCGGCTGGCGTCATTTGGCTGAATTGCCAAATCCCCCCACAGCCATTTTTTGCGGAAACGATGTATTGGCGATGGGATGTATGTTCGAGGCGCAGAAACATGGCATCGAACTTCCAAAGGATCTTTCACTTGTTGGTTGTGATAATTTGCCTATCGCATCGGAACTTCCAACAGGCTTAACCACCATACAGTTACCGACCTATGAGCTCGGAATCAAATGCGCTCAGTCCATTCTAGAATGGATAGAAAAGGACGTTCGTCCCCAATCTGCAATTCTGGATATTGAGTTGATTATTCGCGACACCACAAGTCGACCGGCTTCAAAGCCGAGTAAGAGAAATTCTCCAGGCGCATCAAAATCAAGACGTAGCGGCCGCGATGAATGACCTTGTGTCGGCGCCATAAACACCATCAGTATCTCGAATTCAGTCCAAAGATCGGGTCTTAATTATTAGGAAAGCTATTCCCTGTCTGCCGTGCTGGAGATATCTGCAAATTACGGCAACATAATCTGCGTTAATGATTCAATTTTCACTTTTATCTTTAAACATGAACTATAAAACCGCGCTCGTTCTGCTATTGCTTACGATCTCAGGCATTCAATTGAATATTGCGTCTGCTCATCGACATAATGGGGATCACGATTCGTACCAGAAGTCTCAATATGAGCGCGAAGAGATCACCCGGCAGCGCACGCGCGAGCAGGAAGAGCGCATGGATGATTATGTAAAACGGTCGCAGGAGCGGGCTGATCGGCTGTTGAACAGATGACGCCTGGAGTTGCCGAATGGGAGGCGAAAGAAGCTGCGGGCAACCCAGGAAGTTCCCGCTAAACTATAGTAAATTTTTACCCTAAACTATAGTAAATTTTTCTCGAAAATCTTAATAAATTCATATAGTTATTCGATAACGAGAGTCCCGTATTCTGCGTATCGAGAGGGTCTCTAGTTGAAGTTGTGCTCGTTTTACTTCGACTGGAGCGGCTGATTTATTCGTGCAAAGTAAGTGGCAGAAAAACCGGCAAAAAAACCAGCAAAATTTGGGCTACTTAACTGGCATTTCTCTTTAAATTTGCCTTAATATCAATATGTTATTCACTCAATAACTTTGAATTGAAACTGGCAAAAATGTGTTCTATCCGTATTCGATGAATTTTATGCAAAGCCCTGGCCGCCGCAGCGCAACCTCATTGCCACTGCGTGCGCCCATCATCGGCTTGCCTGGATCCATCCCTTCATTGATGGCAACGGGCGAGCTTCAAGACTGCAGACACATGCATCACTAATGCCCCTCAGCCATGGGATCTGGTCCGTAAATCGTGGTTTGCCGAGAAACAAGGAGAACTATTACCAAATGCTGGCTGCTGCAGACGCACCACGGCAGGGAGATCTTGACGGCCGGGGTAATCTGTCGGAAAAAGGTTTGCTCACATGGATCGATTTTTTCCTGGATATTTGTCTCGATCAGGTGAATTTCATGTCAGGCTTGCTGGATCTGCAAGGGATGAAAAATCGAATTGAGGGTTTCGTATCCTATCATTCGGCCACAGGCAATAGAAAACTGCGTAAAGAAGCAATTCTTCCGCTTCAACATTTGTTTGCCGTAGGCAGCCTCAGCCGAGGAGAATTTATACAAATGACGGGTCTGGGCGAACGGACTGCACGCTACTTACTGTCCGAACTGATCGCCCTTGGCGTGGTTAAAAGCAACTCAACGCACGCGCCTTTAAGATTTGGTTTCCCGCTGGGATCTCTTTCCTTACTGATGCCAAATCTATATCCAGAGGCAAGCACTAGTAATTTGGAATACTGAACATTATCTATCGCGATGTAGCATCGGTCGTTATGAGTAACGAAGAACCTGTTTCATTGATACAAAACCGCCGGATTTGAAGACATTATCAACCGTCTTAACTCCCTATCTGGAAACCAATTATGAATCGTTTCATATACAGAATTACTTTCCGGGACTGTAAATGGTGATTTGTGATTTTGTGGATGTGGCCAGTCACTGCCCCAAACCAGCCTGGCCGGGTTCGCCCGTACGAACATGTCCACTAGCTTACGAGTCATTGACCATGGAGAATCTCCTGCATCCAGACGATATGGAGCAGAAAGTTTTATCCAAACATTTCCCTCACGCATAAGAGCTAACAAATCAAAGAACTTGGGGCTTCGAATCAGCTTTTCTGCTGGATGATGACCAAAGTGATCGATTACCAACGGCACGCCTTTGTTTGCAATATTGCTGATCAATGAAATATCACGGACAATATCAACCAGCACTTGTATGTGCCACCCAAATGGTCTTACGCGCTCTATGACTCTATCCGAATTAGCAGGTGCACCCGGAAAAAGGCGATTGATACGTGTCCCACAAGCACCCAGGTCGTCCCAATACTCGATCTGGGCATCTGAGGTTATGTTTTCATTTTCGTTCACCACAGCGACGCCGCGCAGCCAGTCAGAATTGCTTGATAAAGTATCTTCAAAGCTGCTATGGTCAAAGGCGTAGACACTGGGATGTACCAATACCCCGCGTTGTACTCCACTGGACTGACTCAATTGGCGGAATGCTGCTAGATACGCATTTTCAGGTATATATGCGCAATCTGGAGAAAGTTTATAGCGATCATTATCAAAGATATGAAAATGACAGTCCCACCATTGTTCTTGCTCAGTATTTGGATCAATCATCGATCAGTCTGCCCTGATCTTTTAGCTTGATAGCAAGCTGTTCATCCGTTTTCAGGATATCTGCGAATCTGCTCGGATCTCCGTAGTATGCAGAACTGCCTATTTTTTTCAGCCCTTGATCAAACTGCGAATCACCCGCTACTTGTTTAACAATAGCGGTTAATTTCTCTCGCGTTGCGGCCGGCACATTTTTAGGTGCCAGCAAACCAATGTAGGTACTTGCATCAAATTCGGACAATCCGACTTCCTTTAGTGTCCTGACATCAGGAATGCTTTCATCCCTGGTGGGGCTAAGTACCAAGAGTGCCGAAAACTTATCGGCTTTCAAGTAAGGAAGTGAACTACTTACCTGATCGAATATAACGTCGATTTGACCAGAGAGCAGGTCCAGTAATGCAGGGCCCGAACCCTTATATGCGATAGGGGTGAATTGACCATTGATCGCATCCCCGAACTGTAACATTGCCAGATGATTTGGCGACCCCGGACCAGCGTGGCCTACATTCAGTTTCCCAGGGTTTTTCTTTACATATGCAATAAATTCCTCTGCAGTTTTGAATCTGTCATCTGCATGCCTAACAATCAGTGCAATCGAAGTTTTACTGAGAACGCCGATTGGGGAAAAATCGCTCATCTTGTATGCGGTCTTGAACATATGCGGCAATGTTCCCAATTGGCCAGGTGTTGCCGCCAAAAGCGTGTTCCCATCGGGGCGGGCATTTGCTACCATGGCCGTGCCAATGGCACCGCCAGCCCCTCCTCTATTATCAACAACAACACTTTGGCCCAGTATTTTTGACATTGGCACTGCGATAGAACGAGAGACAATGTCTGCGTTACCGCCCGGCGCGAACGGTACAACGAGTGTTAACGGCTGACTACCAAGGCTATTTGCAAACGCCATTCCAGTTGTAAGCAATGTCCATATGAACACCGCCAAGGGGAGTTTGAATTTCATGTGATGTCTCCTGGTTGTAGGTACTGATTATTTGTGATTGTCAGTTTTCCAATGTAATTGCTCGGGCTTTGATCAATTGCGCCCATTTCTTGCGCTCTTCGCGCATATAAGATTCAAAACTTTCAGCTGTCCCACCACCGCCTTCTGCTCCAAACTGTTCCAATTGGCTTATCACTTCAGGCATCGCAAGGACTTTATTAACGTCACTGTTCATCTGGGAAACGATAGTCGACGGCATCTGGCCAGGGCCCACCAGTCCAAACCAGATGCTTGCATTAAAGTCTGGAAAACCTGATTCAGCAACCGTAGGAACATCAGAGAACGATTTGGCCCGTTTGGTACCGGTTTGTGCGAGAACTTGTACTTTCCCACTTTTGATGAATGGCGCAGCAGTTGTCATCCCTTCAAACGCATATTCAATTTGTCCACCAACCAGGTCGGTCATCAATGGTGCAGCACCTTTATAGGGAATATGTAGGGCCGAAACCCCTGCCGTCTGTTCGAACAGCGCTAGTGCCAAATGCTGGGCAGACCCGATGCCCGACGATCCAAAAGTTACCTCGCCAGGTTTGCTTTTGCATAGTTTGACCAAATCTGCGACGGCTTTTACCGCTTTAGGATTGGCGACGAGTACCTGAGGAGTCTGGCCCACCAATGCGACTGCCGTGAAATCCTTCTCCGCGTCAAATCCCAGCCTTGGATTCAAAGCAGGGAGAATCCCCAATGCATTGATGTGACCCATCATAAGGGTCTTGCCATCCGGTGCTGCTCTGGCTACTTCCCGGGCAGCGATCAGACCAGCCGCACCGGCTTTATTTTCAACAACAACGGGAACTCCCCAAAGCTTATTCAGTTGATTTGCGACGATTCGAGCCAGAATATCGGTTCCACCACCAGCAGGAAAGCCTACGATGATGCGTATTGGACCCGATGGCAATTTACCTGAAGCAGAATGCGCTGAAGGCATTGCACTTGCTGCGGCGAAAGCGGCTAGCGTAGAAATGAAGTTTCGACGATTCATGTGTCAGTCTCTCCGGTTAATATCATGAAGTTGCACAGATCAGGAGACTGTGGTCCAGCGTCCATACTTGGCAATCTGATTTTCATCGAAGCCAAAACCAAGACCGGGATCCTGATGCAGAATCACCCGACCATCCTTGTGATCCAATTGACGATCAACAAGACGTCGGAAATTGAGCACCTGATCATCCCAGAAAAACTCGACATAACGTGCATTGGGTGTGGCGGCTACAAGCGGAGCATGAACATCATGAAACCAATGGGGGCACATTTGTATTCCGTATCCGGCCGCCATCGCGGCAATGCGTTTCCATTCCGTAATTCCTCCGCATACTGCTGCATCTGTTTGCAGGATTGCAGCGCCTTCCATATCAAGAAGCTGTTTGTGGTACCAACGTCCATATCCGATTTCAGCGGTAGCCACTGGAATGCGAGTCAATTTTGCGAGACGTGCGTGGCTCTCGATGTCATCCGGACTGAAAGGCTCTTCAATAAAATACGGGTTGAACTGTTCGATTCGACGCAAGTATTCCATGGCCTGGACCGTATCTACCCATCCATTATTGCAATCGAGCATGAGTTCGATATTGGGTCCGATGGCCTCTCTCGCCGCTTTTACACGAGACTCCTCGCCTTCTGGCGACCAACGCCCGGTTTTCATTTTTACTGCCTTGAATCCTAAAGCAACGTAACTGGCCATTTCCTCACCAAGCTGCTCTGCCGTTTTACCGTCAACGTAATAACCCCCACTCGCATAGGCAGGCACCGTTTCCAGTTCTACTGCTCCCAAATACTTATGCAGAGGGAGTTTGGCCACCCGTGCGTTCAGATCCCACAGAGCAATATCCAACGCACTGAGCGCACGCATCACCGTTCCCATCCGTCCCTGCAAAAGCGCTTCCTGGTACATTTCCTTCCATAGCCCTTCCACTGCAAGAGAGTCTCGTCCAATGAGTACTGGTGCCAATAGTTGCTCGACCGCCACGCGAAATATTTCGCCAGCAGCATTACCCACGTAACAGAAGCCAATGCCCTCTGCGCCATCCGAATTTCGGACTTTAACCAGACCATAATGGCGGTCAACGACTGTACGATTTGAAAGATACGTCACTTTATCTAGTGGTACGCGTGCGACACAAACTTCAATGGATTGAATAACAGACACTTATTTCTCCTGGATACATTGATTGATGTGCCCAGTCTATATTTCACCGAACAATAAAAAAAATATGCATTTATAGGGTTTAAAAAACGTAAAATACGTTGTATGGATAGTCGCTTTCTGCAGAGCTTCGTTACGGTTGTCGATTCGGGGTCAATAGCTGATGCCGCTCGTAGACTGGATCTCGCACCCACTACGGTTGCGCAGCAACTCCGTGCTTTGGAAGCAGAACTGGGATGCAAACTCCTTACCAGAGCCGGACGGACTGTTAAACCCACAATAACCGGGGCACGGGTAGTCGAGCACGCCAGAGATTTATTGCATAAGGCGGACGAATTAAGGTCAGCTGCGTCGGACACGGGTTTGCCTGCGGGACCTTTGAAATTAGGGGCGACACCAACTGCCCTCATGGGCTTGTTGCCTGCCCTTATGAAAAAATGGATGCAGCACCATCCGGAAATTCAGCTGTACATAGAACCGGGCACATCTTCATTATTGTTGGATCGTGTCATGACGGGCCATCTGGATGCGGCGATTTTAGTGCACCCCGATTTTGAGCTACCTAAAACTTGTCGGTGGAACCTGATCAGAGAGGAACCTTTGGTGTTGCTCACTCGATCTGAAAAGTCTGTTAACAATCCGCTCGAAATAGCCGCACAGGAACCCTTTATTCTTTACGATCGCAAGGTTGTCGGGGGTAAACTGGTTGACGACTATTTAAGAAGCCACGGAATCAGACCGAAAGTTCAGTTTGAACTGGATGGCATCGAACACATTGCGCAACTGGTGGCTGAGGGATTTGGTGTTTCGATCCTTCCAGATTGGCCAGTTACCGGACCTCAGGATTTAAGGCTCAAGCGATGGAAATTACCATCACCATGCCCGGTGCGCAGAATTGGGATGGTATGGCTCAGATTTTCGACGCGCTCACCCTTGGTTGAAGCGTTTGAAGCCCAGCTTGAAAATTTGCGGGCTGATCTCAATAGAATATGACAGAACAACTTGAGAATTAAGAGTAGCTGCAGGCTACTGGCCATACCTGACTGCGCAAACGCGACAACCTTCTCAGTCCTCTCCCAACTTCTCCGGAACGCGTCGAATCAACGCCCCTTTTCGGTGTTTTTATAGCGTTTCTCGACGTGAACCTTGAACAAGAGTTGGACTGCCTTTTGCAGACCTGCCCTAGTTTTCTTCACCGACACCGGCCCGACTTGTGTTCAAATCGACCACATTCATACGATTTGCCTTTTTCTTCCCATGTCTTCCCCTTCTCACCCCTGCCACGCTGCCACCTGGCCTTCCGTCAACGCCCCTGTCGCGCCGCGGCAGGACCATTTCATTGAGCAGCTGGGCCGCAGCCGCAATGATCCCTATGCCTGGATGAAATACATCCCTGAATCGGGCACTCGCACGCTG
>JAFAGQ010000218.1 GCA_023422555.1 Pseudomonadota bacterium | reverse complement strand
GAGGCAACATTCTGACTGTGCTCCGCAATGGTGCGCTGTGTATGCACAACCAGTTTGGGACTGCTGGTCGTACCTGACGTGGTAAACAGAATGCACGGGGCGTCTGCCCGATCCTGGCGATCAACCGTCGCGCAATCATGCTCCCCGTCCAGGCAAAGCGTCGAAACGGACCAGTCCTCCTGCAAGCCAGGATAGGTATTCTGTTCATTCAAAAATGCAAGCGATCGCATTTTAGGCAACCGTGTGGCATCAACACTTTTCAGAATTGAAACAAAGTCAATCTTGCGAAAACTCGGTTCCAGAACCAGTAAGCAAGCTTCGGATTTCTCCAGCAAGTACGTGACTTCATGGGATTTGTAGCGCGTATTGACCGTGACCAGTGTCGCACCTAGACGGCACAATCCGAAGAAAAGCGCCAGCCACTCGACACGATTGACCAGCCACACAGCAACGCGGTCTCCCGGACCGACTCCCTGGTTCCGAAGCCATAACGTCGCCTCATCGCATATACGCCCGAAAGCCTCAAACGTTATGGCCTTGTCGCCATCGATAAAGGCAATATCGTCCCTCTGTTTATCACGAAGCTGTTCCAGAAGATCAATTAACATCGTATGCCGAACCATATCAGTAAAGCTCCATCAACTTTTCGTTATCGGCCAGCTCTTCGGGTTTTGACTCCTGAATAATCGCTCCCGCTTTCATGACAACAACCCGATCCGATATTTTCAGGGCTTCCCTGACGTTTTGCTCAACCAGCAAAATAGACATTCCGGTAGATACCTGCAGTTCCTTGATCGGATATAACAGATCCTGAAATAATTTTGGTGCAAGGCCAATAGAGGGTTCGTCCATAAGCAGACAGCGCGGCTGAGACAACAGCGCCCTTGCGATTGAAACAATCTGCTGTTGTCCACCGGATAACGCGCCAGCCCGTTTTTTGTAGAATGTCTTCAACGCGGGCAATACGGTCATGACCCAATCCAGCCGTTCATCACGCATGTTTTTGGGAACACCGGCAGCCCACATGCCCATCTTGAGGGTTTCCTGCACCGTAAGACCCGGGAAGACACCTCGTCCTTCCGGAACAAGTGAGAATCCATTGAGCATCAGGGTTCTTTGATCCAGTCGATCCTGTCGCTTTCCGCTCAGAAAAATTTCTCCTCCCTGTATCGGAATCAACCCAAATAGCGCCTTTAACAATGTCGATTTTCCGGCACCGTTATGACCAATCAGGCATACCACCTCGTTCGCCCGCAATTCAAAATTCACATTTTCCAGAACCGGACGGCCTCCGTACCCCACTACCAGACCCTGAGCATTGATGATAGCTGCCGTCATGCTGCTCGCTCTCCAAAATAAATGGCTGCCAGATGCGGATCCTTGAGTACCGTATCCGGATCGCCCTCGGCCAATAGTTTTCCCTGATCCAGAAATGCGATTCTGTCGGAAATGCCATAGACGATGTCCAGGTTATGCTCAATAATGCAAACCGTTACCCCTTGATTGACATGACTACGCAACAGTTCCATAAAGCGCGCATATGAGCTTCTGTCCAGACCCGATGCAGGCTCATCCAGTAACCATAATTTTGCATCCGCTGCCATGACCCTGGCCAGACTCAGGAATTTCTTCTCTGCATACGAGAGATCCCGCGCAATCACATTGGCTTTGTGACTGAGTCCGGCTTTGTCCAGAATGTCTTTAACGCGCTGTGTCTTTGACGACATTGCCGTCCTGCCTCCGGATTGCCAGAGCCAGGATCGGGGCTCCATGACAGAAAGTACGTTCTCGGCCACAGTCATTTTGTCGAACAGGCGCAGATCCTGAAATGTGCGCGCAATACCATCGCGCGCAATTTTCCAGACGGGTCGCTTCAAAATTGACTTACCCCGCCACACGATGTCACCATCATTTGGCACGAGATGACCCGTGATCAGATTGAACAATGTCGTTTTGCCTGCCCCATTGGGTCCGACCAGTGTGGTGACGATACCCGCTCGAAGATCCAGCGATACATTCTGTGTGACTTTCAGCCCGCCAAAATGCTTGTTCAGATCAACAATACGTAACAGGATTTCGTTTTGTTCTGTCATGATGCAGCCCGCTTTGCTGAGCTGCCAACCAGACCGCCAGGGCGAAAGATCATCAGCAGCACCATGACGATTCCATAGGCAATTTGCTGGATTGCGCCTATCTCGGATTGCGGAAGAAACCACATATAGCTGAACAGGCTTGGAAGTATCATCAGTATGACAGCGCCAACAATGGGTCCCCAGATCGTGCCCGTTCCTCCAATAATCACCATTGCCATAAACAGCACAGAGGCATCCAGTCCGAAACTTTCAACGTTGATGAAGCCACTGTAATACGCATATAAGGCACCTGCAATTGCAGTGAGTGATGTGGATACCACAACGGACAACATTTTGATCACCGCAACATTCTTACCCATTGCGCTGGCCGCTGACTCGTTGTCGCGAATCGCCTGCAGGTTTCGTCCAAAGCTGGATCGACATAAAAGGATCACCACGACTGCAACCCCGATCAGCGCGATCAAAGTCAGGATGAGGAAATGGGCAGGATCAATCACTTCAAATCCAAATACGTTTGCTGCGGGTATCCCTATCACACCGCCCAATCCGCCAGTAAACCCTTTCCATTCAGAAAATATCGTCACACCAATAATCTGTAAGCCCAGAGAAGCGGCAACAAAATACTCGCCTCTAACCCTTAATGCAGGCAATGCCAGCAAAAGAGAGATCACTGCACACGCAAGCATTGCAACGGGAATGGCAACGAAAATGGAATTGGTAAAATGCAGCGCGACAAACGCAGACGTATACGCGCCGAGTCCGAAAAAGGCGGCATGCGCCATGGAAAATATGCCCGCGTAACCCATGATGAAGTTCAGGGTCAGCGCGAGTATCGCGTTAATACACGTCAGCGTAGCGAGATTCAATAAGTAGGCAACCATATTCTGTTCGCTCTTAGTGCGCCGTTTGTCTTCCGAAGAAGCCGGAAGGCCTAAATAATATAAAGACAAAGAAAACGATGAACGTCACAGCCTCGCTCCACTGCGGACCGAGATAGATCAGGGACAAGTTTTCAGTGATCCCCAGCAACATTCCTGCAAAAGCGGCTCCTTTCAGACTGCCTACACCGCCAACAATGGTGGCGGCAAGACTGATAAGCATCACGTGGTGGCCTACCGCTGGATTCAAGCCGGAGCTGCACACCGTCAGCACGGCGGCAGGCACAACCGCCGCAGAGCCAACGGCAAACACAATAACTGAAATTTTTCGGGGGTCGATTCCGTACACTTTTATCAATGTGGGATTCTCTGACAACGCACGCATTGCAATCCCGGTATGAGTGGAGTTCAGAAAGCGCTGTAATCCGAGAAAAAATATCAACATGCAGATAATTGCAATCGCAGATAACGGGGAAACAAACAGACCGGCAGGTCCTTCAATGCTTTCAGATAACGCGGTTGTCGATGAAATGAAACCGCGCCCGAAAACGATGCCGATCACATTTTGTACAACAATACCTATGCCTAACGACGCCACGAAAACCGTAAAGAAAGAGCCATCATGTCGCTGAATAGGTTTGTAGACCCATTTGTATAGTGCAACCCCAAACAGAATAGAGCCGATAGCGGCGACAAGCACGGCAACAATCCAGTGGTATCCGTTCAGCGAGAAAACGTAGTAGAACAGGTAGCCTGCGATGGTGAATGTCGCACCATGTGCAAAATGAAAGATTCTTGTCGCCCCAAAAATCAGGGAAAAGCCGACAGCGATCAGTGCATACAGTGCTCCTGTTTGAACACCATTAATCAGTAACTGAAGGACAAGCATCGACCTGTTTCCCTATTTGGCATCCAGGCCGGTTTTTGTAACGGTTTTTCCGCCCTCACCGTCTATCTCAACAATTTGCATTGGACTGACCACTGTTCCCTTATCTGTGAACGTCACGCGACCACCGACAAGATCGAATGATTTTGCGTCTTTGCGCTGCTGCAGCAAATTCTCGCCGGTGATCGGCTTACCCTGCTTGATCAGTTCGCCAGCCAGAATGCCAAACAGGCGCACCGCGTTATAGTAATTTGCGATATACGCAGAGGGTAGTTTCTTGTATTTTTCGCGGTAACCGTCAACAAAACGTTTTGTAACGGGATCGGATGAATTCCAGTCAATACTCTGGGTTGTGTACAACGAGCCTTTAGCTTCGGGCAGCGCATTTGTTTCAGGAATAGAGAATGCGCTGTAGCTGGCTATTTGCTGCTTGATTCCGTTATCCCTGAATTGCTTGATCATCTGATTTTGCTGGGAACCATAGGATGCAATATAGATGACATCCGGCCTGGCAGCACGAACCCGCGCCGCAACTCCAGAGAACTGTTGCATATTCGCTGGCACAGACAAGGAGTCAAGCAATTCGCCCCCGACTTCTGGCAGGCTTTTTTCCAGTTCCGCCCGAATACCTGCCCCGAGTGGATCATCCACATAGACCAGAATCATTTTCTTCAGGTTCTTTTCTTTGACCAGATACGGCAAAATTGCCTTTACCTCGTCGGTCGCCAGGGGAATGATATTCCAGAAATAAGGGCCGAGATCTGCAAGATCAGGACCTACGCCGCCGCCATTGACAGCAACGGTCTTACTGCGGGTTGCCGCTGTAGAAATGGCTTTTGACACCCCGGTAAAGGCAGACAGCACATACGGCACCTTGGTCACATTGACCAGCTTATTCATGGCCACTACACCTGGCTGTGGTAAGGCCTGGCTGTCTTCATACTGAATGTTCAGTTTGCCATTCAGCAGATTATCTTCATTGATATGGTCACGCGCCAGGTTCGCTCCCGACCCGAAAATATCTCCGTAACTCGCATTCGGACCACTCATGGGGAAAAGCGCCCCAATCGTTGTATCAGCCGCATAAGCAGACGTGGCCAATGTCAGACCAATGATACTTATGCAGAGTCGATGTGCTACCTTTAGCGTACTTGCCATTTCTGTCTCCTGGTTCGATTTATGCTTTTTTTGGCTTTGGCAGGATCAACATCCTTCTGCTCCAAGCGCACTGCGCACAATAGTCGCACGTTATCTGATCAGCAGACAATAAAGGATTTGCGAAGCACGGCTTCTGTCTGGATTAACTGGGGCTAACCCTAACTGCGGGAATGACGCTAGCAAATCAGGCGTACTGAATTAGGGCTGTCGCGTTTTACCCTGATATATGTTCTTGTAGTTCGCGAGTATGCGCGCATGTCCGATGAATGGTATCTGCCGATCTCATGTCAGGCTATCGATACTATTCCGAACGTGATGATGCACCGTCAGAAGTCAGCCATCAACCGGCTGCAAAGGTGTCTCCAGGTTCAGTTGATAAAACGCCGCGTCCAGCCAGCGGCCGAATTTGAACCCGACCTGAGGAAACGTGCCTGAATGCACGAATCCCAGTTTTTCGTGCAATCTGATACTGCCTGCATTGGCAGCATCAATGCATCCGACCAATACGTGCAATTGAGCTTCGCTGGCCCGCCGGATCAGTTCCTGCATCAAAATGGTGGCGAGGCCTTTCCCCCGATAATCCGGGTGTACATAGACACTATGCTCTACCGTGTATTTGTATGCCGGAAATGCACGAAATGTACCCCAGCTCGCAAACCCCAACAATTTGCCCGGCTCAGTGTCGGATACGGCGCCAATCACAGGAAATCCATTGGCCCGTTTTGTGGCAAACCAGCCCTCCATCGCCGTTGTCGGCCGCGGCACATAGTCATAAAGCGACGTTGAATTGACGATCGACTCGTTGAGTATTTCCAGAATAGCCATAGCATGGTCGGCTTCATTGCAGTCGATCAGGCGCACATCGTCTTGCACGGCGGCAGTCATAAAAACTCCATTCATCATAATATAGTGAACCTGGCTGCCCATCATACTCAATGTCAGTCACTTGCGATATAGGCGCCATCAAGGTTTGCCGAGCGGGGCTTCCACTGGAAAGGACAGGTGAGACGCAAACGCTCAATGCTGATAGTCTACTATATTAGTACATCATAAGACTATAATGGCATACCTTTTGCTATGGATTCCGTACCCGGCAAACAACACCGGGGCTGATAAACCATGCAAAAAGGAAAAAATTGAAATGGAACGTATGATGATGACCCGACGTGGTGCACTGGCCAGCGCGGCAGGGATAGCTGCGACCCTAATTGGTGCGCGAGCTCAGGCCGCTGGCCCGGAAGATAACAGAGAGAAAGGCGGGATTCATGCTATCCCGGAATTGGCCCCCCAGTGGAAGGAACTGGATCTGGCGGAGATATTGTCCAGACCCGCAGCCTACTGCTCTGTGAGCCAGAATCGTTCATGCTATGACGCCGGCGGTGTTCAGTCCGGGGAAAACCACCGTCAGCGCGGCAGTCTGGAGGCAACCGTCAAGGTTGTTCAGGCAGCGCGTAAAGCCAGAAACTTTGTGTCCTTTAACTGGATCGGCTACGAAGTCTTCCGGGATAGTTATCCGAAAAACGATTTCGATCGTGTTCAGTTCGCCAATTGGACTAAGGGATTGAACTGGAGTCGCGACAAGCAGGCGTGGGACAACGAATTGGTAGATGAACTGCGTGCCCTGGTTCGTCCTGGCGACAATGAGTTCAATGAGCGCGCGCTGCAGACGGCTTTCATTGGAACGGACATGCCACTCGAGCTGGCACGCAAGAGAGTCCAGGTGATCGTCCTCACTGGCATCCATCTGGACTGGTGCATAGAAGGAAACGCAAGGCTAGCCCGCGACTTCGGCTATCTTCCTATTGTCATTGGAGATGCCTGCGGATGCCAGAAGCCGGAACAGGAGCGGGCTGCAATGGAGCGTATCAACAATTTCTTCGCGCCTGTCATATCCTCCAGCGATTTCGTCAAATTGCTGAATCAGCGAGCTTGAATGTGATCTGATCATTCCGGGCAACGCTTCCATCGGTTGCCCATTGCCGAAATCGCGGATGTCCACTATAGTGGCACGATGATAAATCAAGATCTGGACAAAAGAATAGGCGCTCGTATCCGCACTGAAAGAGAGAGCCGCGGCTGGTCGCTATCGGAACTGGCAACACGGGCTTCCGTTTCTCGAGCAATGATTCATAAGGTAGAGCGAGGTGATAGCAGTCCCACGGCTAATCTTCTGGGGAAGCTGTCGGGTGCGTTTGGACTTAGCATGTCAACGCTGATGGCGCGCGCAGAGATCAGTCAGGGGCGCCTTCTGAGAAAATCCGAGCAGCCCGTCTGGACTGATCCGGCAACGGGATACATACGACGCCACGTATCGCCCCGATCAGATATTCCGTTAGATGTGGTGCACATTACGCTGCCTGCCGGCAAAGACGTTTCCATGCCAGCGTCCGCCTATGCCTTTTTGCGTCAGCTGATCTGGGTTCTGGATGGCGAGCTGGTATTCGTTGAAGGCCAGGTTCGTCATGAAATGAAGGAAGGCGACTGTCTTGAGCTGGGCCCGCCTATGGACTGCATTTTCAGAAACGAAACCGACCGTCCATGCACCTATGCGGTTGTGCTGCTCAATGTGTCATAGAAGACCTGAAAAAGGCGCACAGAAAAGCGCGTGGCCTCATTCAAGACATCTGTAATAAAACAATCAAGGATTGGCGCCAGACTTTTTCAGGCAATCGGTCATGCATCGGACATTCTTCGTATCCGGCCGATTGTCCACATAGAAATTATCCCGATTAGGCATCCTGACGGCGGCAAGTGATTTGGCGTCCAGCTTCGCATCAGCGGGCAGAATGCCATTTTTGTTCAGCAGGAACGCGGTGACTCCGTAAACCTCGTCATTGGTCAGTGATTGCGGACTCTGGAACGGCATGGCTCGTCGTACATAATCAAAGACAGTCGTCGCATACGGCCAGTAACTGCCAATGGTTTTGACGGGCGTATCGGTTGCAAGACTGCCCTGACCTCCCATCAGTTTGGGACCCATGCCACCTTCCAGATTTACACCATGACAGCCAATACACTGGGTTTTGTACAGCTTCTCTCCCATGACCACTGTCCCCTCTCCGGGAGGCAGCCCCGTTCCATCCGGAAAGACATCGATATTCCAGCCGGCGATCTGTTCATGGGTGGCCGGCGCCCCCAGTCCCTTGAAATCATGCGCTGTGTTAGCCAGGGCGACAGATGACATCAGCGCCAGCGATGCACCTGTGAGAAGCAATTTAAACGCGTCCATTGGTGACCCCTCCGGTAGCAGCGATTTTCCACGGCTGAATCGCGTTGTTGTGATAGAAGGAAACTTTTCCTCGCGCCTCGATGAGCTGTTCGAGCGTAGGCTGTACATAACCGGTTTCATCGACCGCACGACTCATAATAATCTGTTCCTCGCCGTTCCAGTCAAATAGAAAGCGGAATGCCGTCAGCGCCTTGCTCATGACAGGTGCCTGCAGCGTGGCAGGTTGCCACGTATTGCCACCGTCAGTTGAAATATCCACAGCTGTGATCTTGCCATGTCCGCTCCAGGCAATACCGCGAATTTCATGCGTCCCCTTGCGTGTGAGTTTCTGGGTTCCGGAAGGCTGAGTAATAATGGACTTGCACTCCATCACAAATGAAAATTTACGCGCGCGACCGTCAGCCATCAGGTCGGTATACTTACCGGTTTCTTCCCTGGTGTATCCTGGCTCATCGGTCACATGCAGGCGGCGCAGCCACTTGATGCTCATATTGCCTTCGAAGCCCGGCACAAACAGTCTGATCGGGTAACCCTGCTCCGGCCTGAGACGCTCGCCGTTCTGGCTATAGGCAATCAAAACATCATCAAGACATTTCTCTATGGGAATACTGCGCGTCATTGCCGCACCATCGGCGCCTTCTGCAACAATCCACTTCGCCTCTTTTTTGAGACCGACATGTTCCAGTAGAGTTTTGAGTGGCACACCAGTCCATTGCGCACAGCTGACCAGACCGGCCACTTCTGCCGCTGTCTTGCCGTAAGGGGGCACAAAGGACGGATTACCGGAGCACTCCAGAAAGTGAATGGGCGATACACAGGGAAATTGCCGTAGTTCATCCATGGTGAAGACCAAGGGGCGTTCGACCAGACCGTGCAGCATGAGACGATGCTCCGCCGGATCTATCTGCGGTACGCCCGCATGATGTCGCTCGTAAAACAAACCATTGGGCGTAATTGCCCCATCCAGTTCCTGCAGGGGCGACGTACTGTAGGCTGACATGGGCTCTTTGAGTCCGGGATACAAGCGTCGAATCGCCTCTTTCTCGAAGGACGAGGGCTTGCCATAAGGACTGGCTGTCGGACTGCCCAGGGTACGCGTCCATTTAGCAACGCCAGGCGGCGATTCAATTGCCGCCTCAGGCGTTGCTGTTTCGGCGAAACTCTCTTTATTCACGACAACCGCAGCGGTCACTGCGGCACCGCTACGCAACAGAAAATTGCGTCGACTTGATCTGGGATCCAGGCTTTTCTGTGGGTTCAATGATGTTGCTGCAGTTTCTCGTGTCGCTGTCTCAAGGTCGTTCATTGTTGTCTCCGTCATCGTTATTATGATCAATTCATGCACAGATAAACCATCTGATCGATCCGCCCAAAACCGACCGATCGATCGGTTTTTGACCATCTTAATGGTATTAAGGTTTTTTTTCAAGCGTCCGATGGTGTTAAAATTGCCGCTTCCGTCAGCATTTGCGCCCCACGCACCCTCCGATGAATGCACCCGACTCCCACCGTCTGGAAGTTTCTGAACAAAATACGCGACAACGAATCCTGAAAGCGGCAGCGCAGCTTTTTGCCACTCAGGGATTTCATGCAGTGGGAATGCAGGCGTTGTGCGAAAACCTGAACCTGAGTCGCGGCGCCTTCTACCATCATTTTCGAAGTAAAGATGATGTGCTCGATGACATCTGTACCAGATATATGACTGAGCTTGTACAGAAGGCAAAACAGGTAATGAAGGAAGAGCCGTCGCCTCAGGATTGTCTGCAAAGGCTCGGACGGGATCTGCTTGAGACCATTGCCGCCAATCTTCCTGAACTGACGGTATGCTTTCGCGAAATACAGAGTCTGAGCAGCGAACGCCGCCTGAAAGTACTGAATCTGCATCGAAAGTACGAATCGCTGTGGAAAGAAACCATTGAGCGCGGTGCTGCCGCGGGTATTCTGCAGCCTTATTCACGTGTGCGGCTGAAGGCGGTATTGGGTATGTACTATTACAGCTATATCTGGATCAATCCCACCCGCGCTGATGAACTGGGCCAGGCCATTGATGCGTTCAACGATATTGCGCTAAAAGGACTGCGCAAATAATCTGAGGATTGCGCGGCCTGTTTTTACGTGGGTGCACCAGCTGCAATGCGCGCTTAAGGTGCATTTGACACTTTAAGCAATTACGCAGCTTTAAGTAAATATGAAGAATGCTGTGCAAGGCACTGCCATTGTGACCGCTACCACCGTGACGCTGCCTGAGGATCAACTTTATCAACTGCGTCGAAAGCCCCCGTCGTTCAGGGCGGGGATGTAAGACGCGAAATGCGCAGCATTTCTATATCCGTATGGCTTGCTTTTACACTTGAAACTGGATATAAATACAGTATATATGAAGCGACTCCAAGCATACAAATTTGAACTA
>JAFAGQ010000172.1 GCA_023422555.1 Pseudomonadota bacterium | reverse complement strand
GGCGTACTGTTGGATTCGCAGCACTGGCAGGCGTTCTGCTTGGCGTCATTATCGGTCGCAAATAAAGCGCGCCGCGTATGTCAGTCAAACAGAATCTGGGCTCGGTTGCCAGCGATTTCGCATCGCTCGTAAAAACGCGTCTTGAACTGCTGTCATTGGAACTGGCTGAAGAGAAGGACCGGCTGCTGTCGGTCCTTTTATTCGGTGCTGTCGGACTGTTGTTTCTCCATCTGGCGCTGATGGTCATCGCTGTACTGGTCGGCCTGTTTTTCTGGGAGACCGACTATCGGTATATTGCCCTGGCCATTCTGGTGCTGGTGTATGTGCTTGTTGGCGTGGGTTGTTTGCTGCTCATGAAAAAACATCTTGGACTGGCGGCGACGCCGTTTGCCGCAACCGTGGAGGCGCTCAAGGATGACGCCGCCGCTTTGCGTGGACATCGTTCGCCAGCACAAGCGGCAGCCGCAGCTGCCTCTGCAGCCACTTCTGCAGGAGCGCGCGATGAGTGATCCCGTACTGAAAAAGTCATTCCGCAAGCAGCTGCTTACCGCCCGGGTACTTGCCGAGCGCGAGCAGCTGCGTCAGGATATGAACGCGCTGGGTCATTCATTGTCACCAGAAGCGATCAAGAATGCGGTGATGGATGCCGGCAGCGAAACCTTGATGTCTCTGACACGCAAGCGTAGCGGATTGTTTTCGTTGATCGAAAAAAATCCGATGATCAGTCTGACCGTTGCGAGATTCCTGCTGCGTGCCAGCAAATCGCGTTCACGACTGATCAAGCCGCTGGCTTTGGCAGCGACATCATGGTTCGTGTATAACAAATTCCGGGACAAGCAGGATCGTAACGAGTCACGACGGTCACGTCGCAACTCGGTGGCTCGGTCTTACTCAGAACAGGATATTCCTGTAGACCACGGCTCCTTTACTTATCAAGACCAAGATCCTTCCACAGGTCGTCGACCCTGAGTCTGACGTCCTCATTCATCCGGATGGGCGTTCCCCACTCACGTCGGGTTTCCCCCGGCCACTTGTTGGTGGCGTCCATCCCCATCTTTCCACCCAGGCCTGATTCGGGCGAAGCAAAATCCAGATAATCAATGGGCGTGTTTTCGACCAGGACAGCGTCGCGAACCGGATCCATGCGCGTGGTCATTGCCCAGATCACCTCTTTCCAGTCGCGCGTATTGATGTCATCATCGACTACCACGATGAATTTTGTGTACATAAACTGACGCAGGATACTCCAGACGCCAAACATGACGCGTTTGGCATGACCCGCGTACTGCTTGCGGATGGAGACGACTGCCAGCCGATAGCTGCAGCCTTCCGGTGGCAGATAAAAGTCCACAATTTCAGGCAATTGTTTCTGCAGCAGGGGTACAAAGACCTCGTTCAGTGCGACTCCCAATACTGCCGGTTCATCTGGCGGTTTGCCGGTGTACGTGCTGTGGTAAATGGGCTGCTTGCGCATGGTAATGCGGTCGATGGTGAAAACCGGGAACCAGTCCTGTTCGTTGTAGTAGCCCGTGTGATCGCCATATGGTCCTTCCAGCGCCATTTCATAGCCATTGCTGCGCAGTTCCGGTGCACCGGGTGCAGGCGTTGCTGCGATGGCATCGGGATGGTTTTCCGGAAGAATATGACCCTCAAGGACGATCTCAGCGGTGGCCGGCACGGACAGGTCATTCCCGATGGATTTGACCAGCTCTGTGCGGGAGCCTCTGAGCAGTCCCGCAAACTGATATTCAGACAGGCTATCGGGTACGGGAGTGACCGCCCCCAGAATGGTGGCAGGGTCGGCGCCGAGTGCAACAGAGATGGGGAAGGGCTGACCAGGATGTGCAAGTGCGTGATCGCGAAAATCCAGCGCGCCACCACGGTGAGACAGCCAGCGCATAATGACCTTGTTCCGGCCGATAACCTGTTGCCGATAAATGCCCAGGTTCTGACGTTTGGCTTTGGGGCCGCGCGTGATGACCAGTCCCCAGGTAATGAGCGGCGCAATATCGCCAGGCCAGCAGAATTGAATAGGCAGGCGCGACAGATCGACCTCGTCTTTTTCCCAGACAATTTCCTGGCAGGCCGCGTGACGCTGCATTTTGGGAGCCATGTCCCATAATGCGGATTTGAGCATGGAAACCGTGCCTATGGCTTCACGAATCCCTTTGGGGGCTTCGGGTTCGCGAAGGCTGGCCAGCAGCACGCCAGTCTCGCGCAGGGCACTGACCGATTCTGCCCCCATCCCCCATGCCACCCGCTGGGGCGTGCCAAAAAGATTGGTAAGAACCGGCATCTCGGCGGGGCGGCCCTGATGTACCGGACTGCTAAACAGCAGGGCAGGGCCACCCGCACGCAGTACACGATCACTGATTTCGGTCATTTCCAGACGGGTATCTACCGGAGCAGACACTTTTTTCAGATTTTCGCGTTTTTCCAGTTGCTTCAGAAAGTCCCGCAGATCTGCATATTTCACGATTGACGCCTATTGATGATTCAGAGCAGCCATTATAGGAGAAAGGCGGGCATGGATACAGACGCAGATGTACGAAGCGAAGTTGTACGAAGTTCCACGATAGGCAATCCACACGAAAGTGGGGTATAGTGATTTTTCCTGAAATTTGCCGATCGACCAGCAGTACGATCGGCGCTGAACATCCATGAATTCACTGGCAGCCCATCCTCCGGTTTCGCATTTTCTCAAGTCTGTCTATCGCACCTTGCTGGATATCGTGCATCTCATTGTGTCTTATCTGGGTATTGCGGTACTGGTAGCCGTGCTGGCTGCCGCGTTGCTGCCGGCCATACGTGATCAGGTCCGCGTCATTCACCAGGCGTCGCTCAATGCACTCATGCCAGACAGCACAGTCATGTCTGATCGCGATCTGCTGACCATTTTCAGTACGCCCAAACTGCATACCGGCGAGATTTCATCGGTGCAACCGGCAAAGGCCGCCCAGGATCAGTCCAAAACCGCGCTGGTTCGTGAACAGGATTACACATCCGAGGGCTTTTTTGCCAATCTGGGCATTTCCGACAGCCAGTTTACGGTCCCCGGCGTGAGCAACGCCAGGGCGCTGGCACTCAGGGAATATTTGTCGCGCAAATTCCAGATCGCCCGCAATGTCACGGGAGCGCTTATCCGTGTGGTGTATTCCGTTGCCGAAAAACAGGATCTGGATCCCATTCTCATGCTTGGCGTCATTGCCATAGAGTCGCGCTATAACCCATTCGCGGAAAGCCATGTCGGCGCGCAGGGGCTGATGCAGGTGATGCCCAAGGTGCATGCAGAGAAATTCGATGTTTTCCACGGAGGCGTTTTGTCTGCGTTAAACCCGGTAGCCAATATTCAGGTGGGCGCCAAAATCCTGCATGACTGCATTGCCCGCCGTGGATCGGTAGATCGTGGTCTTGCCTGCTACGTGGGGGCGATTGGTCCCAACGATGGCGGCTACGCAGACAAGGTGCAATCCGAACGTCGCCGAATCGCGCTGGAATCCGGCATCCCGCTATCCCGAAGCCTCGGAAAATATTAAAGAATTTTCTGCATGCGCGATATCGCTTCACGCAGGCGATCCAGCGCTGTTGCGTAGGAGACGCGAATCATTTTCTGAGCGCGTGCGGGACCAAAGTCCAGCCCAGGCACCACGGCAACACCGGCTTCATGCAATAGCTTGCGGGCAAAGTCGTCGCTGCTCATGCCATGCTGGCTGATATCTGCGTAAATGTAGAAAGCCCCATCAGGTTTGACCGGAACATGAATACCCAGTTTTTCAAACTCGGGCAACAGGTAATCGCGTCGTTCCATAAACGCCAGGCGGCGATTCTCGTAAATGCCCAGGGCTTCTTCAGTAAAACATGAAATCGCTGCGTGCTGTGCCAGCGTAGGTGGGCAGATACTCAGGCTGGCTGCCAGTTTTTCAACACCACTCACCATGTCTTCGGGCACAACCATCCAGCCCAGGCGCCAGCCGGTCATGTTGAAGTACTTGGAAAAGCTGTTGATCACAACAATACCCTGGTCCAGGGCCAGCGCCGACTGCGGCTGACGGTCGTAACACAGACCCAGGTAAATTTCGTCCATGATGACAATGCCGTTGCGTTGCCTGACGGTATCGATAATGGTGATAAGCTCATCGCGTTCAATGGATGTGCCCGTAGGATTGCTGGGTGAAGCAATTAACACTCCACGTGTTTTGTCGCTCCAGTTGCGCGCAATATTGTCTGCAGACAGCTGGAAGCGTTCTTCGGCAGTGCAGGGTACAAGTCGGGGCGTGGCGCCGGAACACAGAATGAAATTGGAGTTGGCCGGGTATGCCGGATCGGGCATGAGTATCTCGTCACCCGGATTCAGCAGTGTCATGCAGGCCAGTGACAATGCCCCCGATGCGCCGGCAGTAATAATGATGCGTTCAGGATCAACCTGCGCGCCCCAATGGCTCTCGTAATAATCGGCAATGGCCGCGCGTAGCGGCATGATTCCCAGCGCGGGGCTGTAGCCGCTAAGTCCTGCCTGCGCCGCACGCGCCAATGTGTCCACAACAATGGGGGGCGCCGTGAAATCGGGTTCTCCGATGCCCAGGCTGATAATGTCCCGTCCCTGTTCGCGCAATTGCTGGGCAGCTTTGGTGACTTCTATGGCGTGAAACGTCAGCGCCTGTTCAATTCGATGGGCAAAACGGGTCATTGGGAGACGGGGCAAGGTAAAATGAATAACACTGAAATACGTGAAGAGTGCGTCTATTGTAACGGCAAATGTTGAACTTCACGTTTTCGATCGATGTATTCCCCCTGTTTTACCGTTGTTGCCGCAAGGCCCGTCCCTGTTCATTATGCATGAGAATCGCCGTCGCTTTTTAACGCTTGGTAAACGTCCTCAGGAAGGTCCCTGGCAGGCTTTCTGTCGTATGGTGCAGCGTGCGCTGGAATCGGCGCTCATTGACGAACAGGAAATCAACGGTTTCCAGTCTGCGCGCATTACTCTGAATGATCTGGGTGACCTGCCGTCGTTACGCCAGCTTTGCTACGAATACGATATTGCCATGGTGGCCGATGGCCTGGCTACGCCACAAACCATTATCGGCCGTTCCAGTCTGATCGTCAGTATGGGACCCTCGCTGGAAGGCACCGAAACACTGGGAGACGATGCCTGCCTGGCTTTGCCTGGGACTTCTGTGGCCCATATGCAGGCGCTAGGCTATGAACAGTTCTCGCATGTCCCATCCGAACTTACTTTATCGCAATGGCTTGCCATGCCGCAATGGCACGATTGTCGTCCGGGATACACCGCAAATTCGGGACTGGAGCGTGTTCACGCGCTGTTTGCCAATGGCGAAACCGCCGTGCTGGGTGGTTTTGGTGTCAATGACCAATCGCCGCTGCGTCTGCCTGCCTTGCAACGTCTGATTCCGGCTCTGTTCGAGCAACTGTCCGACGCCGAGGTCAGTCGCTGCCTGACCATGTCACGCTGGCCGGTCTCGTATCGGCTGGATGCGCTTAAACCCAGGATCGGAGATGTCAATCTGGCGCAGATCTTTTTGGGTCATGGGGGCACGCTCATTTGGTGCCAGGAACTGGTGCTCCGACGCATGACGCGCAACACGATTGTGACAGAGATCGCAGATAAGGACGGCGAGCCCGACTGGGCTGCTGCCAGTCAGCATCACATCGAAGGCAGCGTCAAGGCGCTTTTCGATCCTTCGGGATTGTTCGCCTACCTGGATGAAGTGGTGCCTGAAAAGGTGGCCTGAATTCACACGTCTGCGCGTAACTCTCGGTAATTCCTCACTCGGAATTACCGGATGCAATCCTGAATGAATTTCCGTATGATGAGAGCGTGACAGGTTTCTAATTGCAACCGCGTTGTCGCTTCGGCCTTGTCGTCTTTACGACTTCCGATATACCGCCAGAGGGAATATGGCCGTGTAAGATCCAATTTGCGTTGTAAGTGTGAGCATTAAGCGATGAGCAATGGGAGTGTGAAGCAGGACAAAACGGGCAGCGGCGCCAGGCGCCGCCCACAAGATCTGCACACCGCGATGGTACTGACCGGCGGTGGTGCTCGGGCCGCCTATCAGGTGGGGGCGCTACAGGCAATCCTCGCGATCCTGGATCCGCATCGGTCTCCGCGATTTGAAAACCCGTTTCCCATTGTGTGTGGTTCATCGGCCGGCGCAATCAATGCCACTGCTTATGCATGTCGGGCCGCTCACCCGCATGCCGCAATAAAGCGTCTGGAAAAAATCTGGCGCAGTCTGCATACGTCTCACGTCTACCGGTCAGACCCGGTGGGCGTATTTGGAAACGGCATGCGCTGGCTGGGAATGCTGACTTTTGGCTGGGCCCTGCAGGGGTTACGCAATAATGCTCCCAAATCGCTGCTCGATAATCGGCCACTGGCGCAACTGCTCAAAGACAGCATCGATATCGGCAACCTGCAACATAATCTGGATCGCGGCCATCTTTCGGGGCTGGCCATCACAGCGTCCAGCTACACCAGCGGCAATCACCTGACTTTTTACCAGTCGGCGAAACAGATTGACCCCTGGAAAGGGCAACTTCGATATGCCATCGCCGAATCCATTTCTCTGGAGCATCTCATGGCGTCCAGCGCCATCCCGTTTGTCTTCCCGGCAGCCCGCCTGCCGCTGGGCAGTGAATGGGAGTGGTGCGGTGATGGTTCCATGCGACAACTCGCCCCGATCAGTCCAGCCATCCATCTGGGCGCTGATCGCGTCCTGGTCATCAGCACCAGCAACCACGGTGATACAGCACCACAGGAAGATCCCGCTCCGCAAAGTGATCAATATCCAACACTGGCGCAGGTGGGCGGACACGCCTTGTCTGATATCTTCATAGACGGATTGTCCATAGATCTGGAACGAATCAGCCGCATCAATACCCTGCTTGAAGCCGTGCCGCGTGGCGCGGCGTTAACAGCTGGTGTCAAAAAAATCGATGTTTTAACCATAAGCCCCAGCAAATCTATTGACGAGATCGCCTTGAAGCATTTAAATTGCATGCCTAAGTCGGTTCGGGCTTTCCTGCGTGTGTTGGGCGTTTCTTCCCGGCCCGGAAAAGAGTCGGGCGGACTGCTTGCCTCATTCCTGTTATTTGAATCAGCCTTTACGGGTGAGCTGATCAGGCTGGCCTATGACGACGTGATGGCACGTCAGGAAGAAATCAAAGCGTTTTTTTATGGAGAGGTCAATGACTAAAAAAACAGGTACCGTGTTAAAGACCATCCTGGAAACGGGTGGCGCCATAAAAGAAAAATCCATCGGTCTTGACCAACTTAAATCTCATGCTGAGCAGGCCGGTCTTGCTTATTTCGAGGCTGACTGCGACAAGGCGCGCAGCTGCTCTGCAGTTCTGCGTGCCATTGCCAAGGCGGTAGACTATCCTGTGTTCTTCGGCAGTAATATGGATGCGCTGCTCGACTGTCTGGGTGAAACCCTGCAGGAGCAGAAGATTGGCATGGTTCTGGCCCTGCGTCGTCTGCATTCCGAAGATGATTCGCTTCAGGAACATATCGAATCGCTCAAGGGCGTATTCAATGACACCGTTGAATACGGCGAAGAGAACGGTCGCATTTTTTCCTATATGGTTGAGCACGCGGGAAAACATGATGCGCCGGAACCCGGACGTTCTCCTCGTCCCTACGCTGAAAGCGACTGACGGCGCCGAAAACGACAGTCTCCGACTGCGGCTACCTGTTTCAATCACCCACTGCGGCTGCACACTGCAGTCGCCCGCGACAGGCGCCCAAGACAGTCACCCTCTACAGCCACCCCAGCAGGGCTATTGCCGCTGCCGTCATGGCGATTCCGGCAGTCTCGGTACGAAGTACGCGTTCTCCGAATGTGACTTTTTCTACCCCGGCTGCCTGAGCCTGATCCAGTTCCTGCTGAGACCAGCCTCCTTCCGGGCCGATAAACAGGCGAATGGCAATGTTTGAACGTTCCTGCGGAGTGTGATCCGGTGCCACCGACGTAGGCGTCGCGGGCTGGTGTGCGTCAGCCAGACGGGAAACTGCCGCCAGGAATGACATACCGCCTTCCGGATGACAGAGAAATCCGTTGAGATTGGCAGGTAACTGCAGGCTGTTGCGCAATGGCGCCAGTGGATGCACCTGCAAAATACGGTTGCGGCCTGACTGTTCGCTGGCAGATTCGGCAATGCGCTGCCAGTGAATTTGTCGTTTCTCAAGCCGGTTGCCCGACAATTGCACAATACTGCGCTCTGCGCTCACCGGAAAGATGTCCGTCACGCCCAGTTCCGCTGCCTTTTCGATAATCCAGTCCATCTTGTCGCCAGCAGGCAGCCCTTGTACCAGTCCGATGCTGCCCGGCAGTTCGGTGCGTGTGTATTCGCATTCACCCAGGTCAGCAAAAGCCTGACCCTGTTCAAAGCGCAAAATGCCGGGAAACTGGGCGCCACTGCCATTGAAAAGCACAATCGTATCTCCCTCTCGCAGACGCAGGGCGCGCGAGGCGTGATGGGCCGCCGCTTCCGGCAGGGCAACGCGACTGTGGGCAGATAATGGTATCGGACAGTAGAAACGGGGATGACTCATTGCTAAATTTTACTTTATTTACCGGTAGGGTCACGGACAAAACATCGAGTGTTAAAATCGCTTGTTAATCGTAACTAAACCGTGACTACTATAGGATCCGCATGACCACCACGGCCGCAACATCGAATTCTCATCTATCCAATGCAATTCGCGCACTCTCCATGGATGCCGTGCAGCAAGCCAATTCCGGACATCCAGGCGCCCCGATGGGAATGGCCGAGATTGCCGAAGCCTTATGGACCCGTCATCTGCGTCACAATCCGGCTGACCCGGCGTGGCCTGATCGCGATCGTTTCGTGCTCTCCAATGGTCACGGTTCCATGTTGCTGTATTCGCTTTTGCACCTGACCGGTTACGATCTGCCACTCGATGAGCTGCGCCAGTTCCGTCAATTGCATTCCAAAACACCAGGTCACCCTGAAGTGGGGATTACCTCAGGTGTGGAAACCACGACAGGTCCGCTGGGCCAGGGCCTATCAAATGCAGTTGGGTTTGCGCTGGCAGAGGAACTGCTTGCGGCCGAATTCAACAAACCCGAACATAAGATTGTTGACCATTTCACGTACGCGTTTGTGGGTGATGGATGCCTCATGGAAGGCATTTCCCATGAAGTCTGTTCACTTGCAGGTACGCTCAAATTGTCCAAGCTCATCGTCCTGTACGATGACAATGGCATCTCCATTGATGGCAAGGTCGAACCCTGGTTTGCTGACGACACCGCCAAACGCTTTGAAGGCTATGGCTGGAATGTCATTCGCGGCGTCAACGGCCATGATGTCGTTGCGGTAGATCACGCGATCGCCAAAGCCAAACAGCAGGCGCAACGCGGTTCTTCCGGCCCGACACTCATTATCTGCAAGACCACCATCGGCAAGGGCGCGCCCAATCTGCAGGGTAGCGATAAAGTTCATGGTGCTCCTCTGGGTGCGGCAGAAATTGCCGCAACGCGCGAAGCGATTGGCTGGACGCTGCCTCCCTTTGAAATTTCTGAAGATGTTTACGCCGGCTGGAACCAGCGTGAGCGGGGCGATCAGGCGCAGCGCGAGTGGAAAAAACAATTTGCCCTGTACGCGATCGACTTTCCCGAACAGGCTCAGGAATTTACCCGTCGCATGAACGGCCAGCTGCCACAGGATTTCGCTGAAAAATTCAGCGCCTTCCTGCAGGAAACCGTTAGCAAGGGCGAAACAGTGGCTTCTCGCAAAGCTTCCCAGTTCGCCATTACGGCCATGGCTCAGATGCTGCCTGAAATGCTCGGAGGCTCTGCCGATCTGACCGGTTCGGTCTTTACCGACTGGAAAGGCGCCGGCGCCGTTCGCACAGGCACTGACGGTCATCTGCGTTTTGGTCGTCACATCAATTACGGTGTGCGTGAGTTCGGCATGGCCGCCATCATGAATGGCGTGGCTCTGCATGGCGGTTACCTGCCTTTTGGCGGTACCTTCCTGACGTTCTCCGATTACTCCCGCAATGCCATCCGTATGGCAGCGCTCATGAAACAGCGCGTGGTCCACATCTTCACGCACGATTCCATTGGACTTGGTGAAGACGGTCCAACGCACCAGTCGGTCGAACACGCAGCCAGTCTGCGCCTCATTCCCAATCTGGATGTATGGCGTCCCTGCGATACGACGGAAACCGCCATCGCCTGGAAATCGGCTGTCTCACGGCCGGTCAGCACGGGCATGAAGGTAGAGCAGGGTGGCCCCAGTGCGCTGCTGCTTTCGCGCCAGAATTTGCCGTTTATCGAACGCGACAAGGCGACGCTTGAACAAATAGAAAAAGGTGGTTACGTCTTGCGAGACGCAGAAGGCGCCCAGGCCGTTATTATTGCTACCGGCTCCGAAGTGGGGCTGGCGCTGGAAGCGCAGGCCCTGCTGGCAAAGGAAAATATTCCGGTTCGAGTTGTATCCATGCCCAGTACCTCGGTTTTTGACCGCCAGAGCGCCGAATGGCGCGACAGCGTGATCCCGCCATCACTTCCCGCAGTTTCGGTTGAAGCAGGCGTGACGGCAGGCTGGTACAAGTATATCGGACGCAACGGCGGCACAGTGGGCCTGGATACCTATGGTGAATCCGCCCCTGCCGGTGTGCTGTTCAAACATTTCGGGTTTACCGCTGAAAACGTGGCAAACACTGTCAAACAGGTTTTATAAAACAGGAGAGAATGTAATGACCATTCGTGTTGCAATTAACGGCTACGGCCGCATCGGCCGCAATGTACTGCGTGCTCACTATGAAGGTGGCAAGAAGCATGATATCGAGATTGTCGCGATCAACGATCTGGGCGATCCAAAAACCAATGCACACCTGACTCAGTATGACACTGCACATGGCCGCTTCCCTGGTACAGTGACTGTTGACGGTGAAAACATGGTGGTCAACGGCGACAAGATCCGCGTGCTTGCCAACCGTAACCCTGCCGAACTGCCATGGGGTGAACTGAACGTTGACGTGGTGCTTGAATGTACCGGTTTCTTCACAAGCAAAGAAAAAGCCAGTGCTCACCTCAAGGGCGGCGCCAAGAAAGTGGTCATTTCTGCTCCCGGTGGAAAAGACGTTGATGCTACCGTTGTTTATGGTGTGAACCACAAAACACTGAAAGCCTCTGATACCGTCATTTCCAACGCATCCTGCACAACCAACTGTCTGGCTCCGCTGGTTCAGCCTCTGCACGAAGCGCTGGGCGTGGAAACCGGTTTGATGACAACCGTGCATGCCTATACCAACGACCAGGTGCTGACTGACGTTTATCACGAAGATCTGCGTCGTGCCCGCTCTGCCACCATGAGCATGAT
>JAFAGQ010000055.1 GCA_023422555.1 Pseudomonadota bacterium | reverse complement strand
ATCCATATTACGATCCAGCACCACCCAGGTCAGCAAATGCAGCACCACATAAAAGAAGGCAAACAGGCCCAGCATGCGCCGCACCCGCACCAGCGCCGGCTGGTCCAGCAACTGCCGGACCGGCGTGACCGCAAGCGTGAGCAGCAGCATGGCCAGCGTCCAGAAGCCGGAAGAACGGGTAATGAACTCGACAGGATTGGCCGTGAGGCCATCGGTATACCCCAAATAGAACCAGCGCAAAAAGGGGATCAGGCAGAGTATAAAAAGCAAGGGCTTAAAGCGCCCCACCTGGCTGGCCGTCCAGCGCCTGCGCGTCATTGCGGTCGCCCTGGCGGCAGCCACTGGCGGCGCCACACCGGTAAAATCAGACATGAAACCACTCCGTCATGCAATCGCTGTTGTTCAATAATTGGCACGCAAATCCATTCCACTGTACATAGAGGCGACCTGCTCTGCATAACCATTGAATTTCAGGGTTGGCACCTTGGGATCAAAGAACCCGCCGCCGATGACGCGCTCATGTGACTGACTCCAGCGCGGGTGCGGCACATCGGGATTCACATTGGCATAAAAACCGTATTCCGACGGCGCGATCGCCACCCAACTGGTTTCAGGCATGGTCTCCGTGAGCACGATTTTGACCAGAGACTTACCCGACTTGAAGCCATACTTCCAGGGAACAATAATGCGCAGGGGCGCGCCGTTCTGTCTTGGCAAACGTTTTCCGTAAAGACCAAAGGTCAGCAGAGTCAGGGGATGCATGGCCTCGTCGATACGCAGCCCTTCCCGATAGGGCCAGGGAATGATGCGGTCTCTCAATCCTGGCATGGCGTCAGGCTGCATGTCTGTCACGAACTGCACGAATTTTGCCTTGCTGGTGGGCTGAACCTGCTTGAGCAATGCAGACAGCGGGTATCCCACCCAGGGAATCACCATGGACCAGGCCTCAACGCAACGCAGACGGTACACGCGATCTTCCTGAGGCGCCAGTTTCAGCAGCTGGTCCAGATCAAAGGTGCGCGGTTTTTCCACTTCCCCGCTGATCTGCAGCTGCCAGGGCTCGATCTTCATCTTCCCGGAATAATCCATGGGATCGCCCTTGCCTGTCCCGAATTCGTAAAAGTTATTGTAGGAAGTAATGTCCTTTTCAGAATTGAGCTTTCGGTCTATTTTTGCCGCCGCATATTCCGGATTGGCCGTTCTTCCTTCAATGGCAGGCATGCCTTCCGCCGCGAACGCGACATTGCTCAGCAAGGAGGATCCCAACCCGCCCAGACCGGCAAAGGCACCCATACCCGCAGCCTGCCGCATCCATTGTCGCCGTGACTGCCATACAGACTCTGGCGTGATTTCTGAAGACGGGATGGAGGGATAGCGAAAACGGGACGGCATAAGTGGCTCCTGACGTATGTAGGGTCGGCCGTGAAAACTGGAAAAGGAAAAATCTGGCCTGATAAGCAGGCAAATGGCGTCGGATTCGACCTTTTGCCCCTCATTCCTCGGTTAGACAATCACTTTCCGACAATGTTCCGATAAAAATTCGCTCAGTTGCAAAGGCGTCTGCGCAATAAAGGTCGGATGACAGCCAGCCAGTTCCTCTGCCGTATGGGCGCCATAGGTCACGGCAATGCTGTCAATCTGTGCGGCCTGCGCCATCTGTATATCATGTGACGTATCCCCCACCATAATGGCATCGGATGGCGCCACATCCAGTTCTTCCAGAATTTCCTGCAACATCCTGGGATGCGGCTTGCTGAAAGTTTCGTCGGCGGTGCGAGAGGCACCAAAGTAATGGCGCAGGTTCATGCCATCAAGAACCCGATCCAGACCGACCCGGCTTTTACCGGTAGCAACTGCCATCATAACGCCACTGGCCTTGAGCGAATCCAGCATGGCCGGTATGCCATCGAACATCCGCAGCTCGGGATCTTTCAACAGGTAGTGAATCCGGTAGCGCTCCAGAAAACGAGGCAGCTGGGAGGCGGTCAGATCGGGGACGGCTCGATGCAGGGCCTCATCCAGAGACAGCCCGATCACCCAGCTGGCCTGAGCATCACTGGGCACAGGCAGACCCATATCCCGACAGGCAGCCTGTATGGCCGCGACAATGGAATGGGTGGAATCCATAATGGTTCCATCCCAGTCAAATATAACAAGCGAATAGTGCATGGGGTTTCCGTTCATTCGATATCAGTCCGCCGCAAGGGAATCGAGCAGCTTCTGACATGCCTTGGGCAGAGGTGCGACAAGTGCCAGCGGCTCGCCCGTCAGCGGATGGGCAATGTCCAGCGTATTGGCGTGCAGGAACATGCGCCCAAATCCTTTTCTGGCAAACGCAGCACGCACCTCATCGTGTCCATATTTTTCGTCACCAACAATGGGAAAACCGCTGGCAGCCAGGTGGACGCGGATCTGATGGGTACGGCCCGTGCGCAATTCCGCCTTCACCAGAGTAAATTGTCCGTAACGGGTCACTTTGCTGACAATCGTGTGGGCCTCTTTTCCGTCGGCCCGCACACGGACCCGGCGCTCACCGTCCTGGGTCAGGTACTTCTCCAGCGGCAGCCGGATATGCTGACGATCATTCACCCAGTCGCCCTCAACCAGCGCCAGATAGCATTTACGCCCCCGACTTTCCTTGAGCATGCCATGCAGCGCGACCAGCGCCGAACGCTTCTTGGCAATCATCAGCAGGCCCGATGTTTCCTTGTCCAGCCGGTGGGCCAGCTCAAGAAAGCGCGCCTGCGGACGCGCAGCGCGCATCTGTTCGATGACACCGAAAGATACACCACTGCCTCCATGCACAGCCACCCCCGAGGGTTTGTCGATCACGATCAGGGCGTCATCCTCGTAAACAATGGGAAATTCTGCGGCGGGCGCAGGGCGTTTCTCGTCGGGCGCAGCGACCCTGAAGGGCGGAATGCGGATTTCATCGCCCGACTTGACCCGGTATTCCGCCTGTACCCGCCCCTTGTTCACCCGCACCTGGCCACTTCGGATGGACTTGTAAATATGGCTTTTAGGTACTCCTTTGCACTCACGAATCAGGAAATTGTCGATGCGCTGACCGTCGGAACCCGCATCCGCCCGGACCAGCCGGACAGAGAAAATGGGTTTTTTATCAGAAGTTTGTTTGCACATACTCAAAAGAGCCTTATAATTCGGAGACCACAAAAAGACTGAATAAAACCGTCCGGCGTTGAGAAACCCGCAGTCAAGTTACTGCAAGCAGGTCTCCGCCCGTCAGCCAAATACGCATTGTACCGTCCTAACGTCAATCCGATATCTGTATTTCAGTCTTTTGAGTGACTGGCTCATAAACATTGCGGCGAATGTCGTATCTGTTATTAACGCGGCAGGCCATACATCATCTGCCCACAGATACACCGCCTAACTGTTTATTTGCGTACAGAATGAACGAAGCGCCCTGGTTTTTATTCCATCCTGACGGCACCGCAAGGTGAAGGCAGGAAGGAAACACAGAAGAATTCAACAATTGAAATTACTTTACTCTGTTAATTTTCTGACTGGCTCTGCTGCACGTCGCGATCCGACGGCAGATAGTCGCACATAAAGCGCCCCTGCCTGCGCAGGATTTGCGCAGTCAGTCGTCTGTTCGTACGTTTCAACAGTCACTCCTGGTGAGTGCAACGGCGTTCGTTGCACTCGTTTATTGGAGAAACTGCTCTATGAAACGCATGTTATTCAACGCAACGCATCAAGAAGAATTACGCGTTGCGATTGTCGATGGTCAGAAACTGATCGACATCGACATTGAAACCGCCGGTCGTGAACAACGCAAGGGAAGCATCTACAAAGGGGTCATTACACGTATTGAACCCGGTCTGGAAGCCTGCTTTGTCAATTACGGCCATGACCGTCACGGCTTTCTGCCCTTCAAGGAAGTGGTTCGCAGCTATTTCAAGGAAGGTGTGGATGTGCGTAATGCGCGCATTCAGGATGCCCTGCACGAAGGTCAGGAACTCATCATCCAGGTAGAAAAAGAAGAACGTGGCAATAAGGGCGCCGCCCTGACCACTTTCATTTCCCTGGCGGGCCGCTATCTGGTTCTGATGCCCAACAATCCGCGTGGTGGTGGCGTATCCCGCCGAATCGAAGGCGAAGATCGCCAGGAACTGCGCGATGCCATGGAACAGCTCGATCTGCCTGGCGGCATGAGCATCATTGCCCGCACTGCCGGTATCGGCCGCAGCGTACCCGAACTGCAGTGGGATCTTAAATACCTGCTGCAACTGTGGCGCGCCATTGATGCCGCTGCCAAGGATTACCCGGCACCGGTTCTCATTTATCAGGAATCCAGCCTGGTCATTCGTGCCATCCGTGACTATTTCTCACCCGATATCAGCGAAATCCTGATCGACACCGAGGCCATCACGCAGCAGGCAACCGCCTTCATGCAGGACGTAATGCCTGACAACGTGAACCGCGTCAAACGCTATCAGGACGATATCCCCCTGTTCTCCCGTTTCCAGATCGAACACCAGATCGAAACTGCCTATTCCCGTACCGTACAACTGCCCTCCGGCGGCTCTGTGGTCATTGACCACACAGAAGCCCTGGTGGCGATTGACGTCAACTCGGCTCGCTCTACCCGTGGCGCCGATATCGAAGAAACCGCATTGCGTACCAATCTGGAAGCGGCCGAGGAAGTGGCCCGGCAACTGCGCCTGCGCGACCTGGGTGGTCTGATCGTGATCGATTTCATCGACATGGAAGACAACAAGAACCAGCGCGCCGTCGAACAGAAGCTGCGTGACGCACTGCACGTGGATCGTGCCCGTGTGCAAATGGGCAAAATTTCCCGTTTCGGCCTGATGGAACTGTCCCGTCAGCGTCTGCGCCCTGCCCTGAATGAAGGCTCGCATATCACCTGCCCGCGCTGCAATGGCACAGGCGTGATCCGTGACGTGGAATCCAGTGCCCTGAACGTACTGCGCCTGCTTCAGGAAGAAGCCATGAAAGAAAATACCGCAGCCCTGCATGCACAGGTACCGGTAGAAGTGGCCACCTTCCTGATGAACGAAAAACGGTCCGATATCGTCAAGCTGGAATCCCGCCTGAAAGTCAATCTGGTACTGATTCCGAACAAGCATTTCGAAACACCGCATCATCATATTGAACGCATTCGTTACGATGATTCGCGTCTGGATGACCCCAAAGCCAGCATCGATCTGATCGAGGCACCGGAAACGACGGTCAAATGGGAATCCACCAAGGAAAAATCCGAGCAGAACGAACGTCCTGAGGCGCTGGTCAAAGGTATCTCTCCTGACCAGCCCGCCCCCAGTGCAATCAAGCCTCAGCCGGCAGCTCAGCCACAAGCGGTTCAGGCAGCGCCTGTTCCAGGCATCCAGGGCATCTTCCAGAAAGTCCTGTCCTGGCTGGCTGGTCCCAAAGTGGTGACCCCCGCAGAAACCGAGAAAACGCCTGCCACGCCTGAGAAAACTGAAGGACGCCGCGCAGGTGGTCGTCAATCGGGCAATGGTGAACGCGCAGAGCGCGGCGGGCGCAACCGCCGAGGCGAAAAACGCACGCCGGCCAAAACCGAGGAAGATGGTGAAAACCGCCGCAGCCCACGCGGTCGCCAGCGCAAGCAGGATGACAGCGCTGCGGCCGACAGCGCTGCTGAGAACAAGACAGCCCGTCCGACTCAGGATCAGGATAGCGCCAGTAGCGAAGACACTGGTGGTCGCTCACGTAACCGTCGCGGACGTGGACGCAATCGTCGCAATGCCTCCGATGAGACCGAAGTGTCTGCAGTAACGGCAAATACTGAAGCCGCAGCCAGTGAAGAGTCAGGCACAGAAGCCGCCAGCACAGAGAAGGCGCCATCGCAGCGTCGTGGTCGTCAGCCGCAGACAGAAACTGCTGCCCGTCCCACACCGCTGGAAAAAGACCTCATCGAAGACGATTCCGACGAGAAAAACACTGTAGCTGCCGAAGGTGAAGACAATCAGACCGGCGACGCTGAACCTCGCCGCCGTCGTCGTCGCAGCCGTCGTGGTCGCCGTCAGAACGATTCGACTGAAACTACAGCCACAGATAAAGCCTCTTTTGTGCCCAACGATGTGCTGCTCGCAGCCGGCTCAGGTGCCGCTGCCGGATCTGAACAGGCCGCAATAGCAGCAGAAGCGATTGATCAGGCTGCTCATGGACAAGACCAGGCTGCCGGTGATGCTGCTGCATCAGCAAAAGTGGATGCGACAGACGCAAAGGATAACGCCAGCCCATCGTCTGCAAATTCAGCTGAATCGAAAAAAGCCGACGCTGTGACAGGAGACAAGCCAGACGCTTCAACATCTGAGGCCTCTGCCCCTGTTGCCGCTGCCGATCATCCGGTTGCTGCCCTTGCCGAACCTGTTACTGGCGTACAGCCCCCTGCAGAAGAGGTTAAACAGCCCAGGACAGAACCTGCGGCCAATAACGATGCACCCGCCAAGGTCGAAGCTGTCGAAGCTGTGCCAGCCAGCGCATCTGCAGCGGAATCTTCACTGGAAACGCCGGACGTAACGACAGCAGTCACTGCCGAGCCGAAAGTGGAAACCGCCAGCAACGCTGCTCATTCAGCAGCGGCACCTGCCGCCACCGACCGTGCAGAGACATCTGATGCAGAGACTCAGGAAGTCGTCGCCGACGATGTTGCTGCAGGAGACGTTGCTGACGCAGGCAAAGCGTCTGAGACGACTCAGGAAAGCAAATCGCCAGCGGCAGCGGAACCAGTAACGGCAACCGCAACTGCAACGGCTGTCAAAGACGTTGCAGCTGAAGAAGCCCCCGCCTCTGCTGACACACAGTCAGATGACGCAGGTAAAACTGCGGGTTACGCAAATAAGGAAGTACTCAAGGAGATTGTCTCCAGCGTGGGAATGGAATGGGTTGAAACCCGCGCAGGACTCACCGAGCAGGCCCTGAGTGCCGCACCGCCAAAACCCGCGGGTCGCCCTCGTAAAGCGCGCGCACAGGTTCAGCAGGAACAGCTGGAAATTGTGGAAACACGCGGCGAGTAAAGTCGTTGTGTAGCGTGCTGTAAAGCGCCAGGCCGTCGCTTTCCAGTCGGAAAGCGGGCGGCATAAAAAGCCCCTTGTCTGCGACACCTTAACGGTGTCAAAAGCAAGGGGCATTTCTTTTGGTGGTAATGTTCGCGCCGATATCAGACAGTTATTCGTAGACAGCTATTCGTAGACTGTTATTCGTAGACAGTTATTCGGCCAGATTCTGTTGGATTTTGCTGAAGATACTGAAAAGCGCCTGCTTTTCGCGAAGAGTCAGTGTGCGCATCGCGATTTCATTGCGCTTGATTATCAGATCGACTATTTCTGAATAGACGACTTTGCCTTCTTCGGTCAGAAGCAGTACAAACGCGCGTGCATCCCGACTGTCGCTGCGCTTTTCGATGATGCCTTTATCAACCAGTGTAACAACGGCCCGACTGGCATGACTCTTGTCCAGATTTCCCAGGCGAGCCAGCTGCATCACAGATACACTTCCATAATAGCCAAGAATCGCAATCGTCCGACCTTCGCTCGCATTGAGATTAATGCGCTCAAGATCGGAAAAATTAAGCCGTCTGTCGATCAGTCGTGATAACTGATGCAACTGATAGGTTAGCGTTCTTTCAAGCCTGAAAAGATCCGCGTCCATGGCGTCCGGCCAATCAGGCAGAAACCGCTTCGCTGGATTGACGGGTCAGCAAAGCCATCAGGCGTGCCAGTTCGGTACGCAGCTCCCGACGGTCAATCACCATATCGACCGCGCCCTTTTCCAGCAGGAATTCGGCACGCTGGAAACCTTCGGGCAATTGCTCCCTTACGGTCTGTTCAATAACGCGTGGGCCCGCAAAGCCAATCAATGCTTTCGGCTCGGCAATCACGACATCCCCCATAAAGGCGAAACTGGCCGACACGCCGCCCATGGTAGGATCAGTCAGAATACTGATAAACGGCAGGCCTTCCTGGGACAGGCGCGTCAGCATGGCATTGGTTTTGGCCATTTGCATCAGCGAAAACAGGCTTTCCTGCATGCGCGCGCCGCCAGATGCTGCGACGCAAATGAACGGCGTTTTGTTCTGTATGGCTGCACGTACACCGCGCACAAAACGTTCGCCCACAACCGAGCCCATAGAGCCCCCCATGAAGTCGAACTCAAAGCAGGCAAGCACAACGGGAACGGTACAAATGCTGCCACTCATGACCACCAGGGCATCGGATTCCCCGGATTTTTGCGTAGCTTCGGCCAGACGCTCAGGATATTTGCGACTATCCTTGAATTTGAGCGGATCGGTGGACCGGATACTGTCGCCGATTTCAACGCGGCCATCCGCGTCCAGCAGCGAATCGATACGCGCACGGGCATTCAGCCGCATATGATGGCCGCACTTGGGGCACACATTGACGGTTTCGACCAGGTCATCGTTATACAGAACCGATTCGCAGGCGGGGCACTTGACCCACAAACCCTCGGGCACACGACGTCCCTGCTGTTCTGTCTTCTTGTTGATGCGTGGTGGAAGAATCTTGTCTAACCAGCTCATGAAAAATCCTTATTTCTGAATACCTGTTTTTCTGACTTTATCCAGCGCCTGCCGGACATCACGCAGCCAGTTACCGGCGGTCTCGACAGCAATGTCGGTACGACGGTCCTGCGGTACGCCGTCGATGGCTTTTGCGATGGTTTCAATCAGACGACTGCCGATGACAACGGCATCTGCCGTTTCCGCTACTTTTGCAGCACTATCAGCGTCACGAATTCCAAAACCCACTCCTACCGGAATGGACACATGTTTTTTAATGAACGCGACACGCTCGCGTACATCGTCAATATCGAGGTCTGCCGAACCTGTAATTCCGCGCAGGGACACATAATACACGTAACCCTCTGCCACTTTTGCCACCGATTGTATCCGTGTCTCGGTTGATGTGGGAGAAAGCAGAAAGATTGGCGAAATTCCGCGGGTGCGAAGATCCGCAGAAAAATCATTATATTCTTCAGGTGGACAATCAACGATAAGTATCCCGTCCACCCCTGCCTTCTGGGCTCGGGCAGCAAATTCTGTCTGTCCCATGGCTTCTATCGGATTGGCGTAGCCCATTAGCACGACGGGTGTACTTTGGTCCATTTTACGGAAGCTGGCAACCATATCGAGCACTTCTCCCAGCCCCACGCCATTGGCGATGGCTCGCTCGGCGGCCTGCTGGATAACCGGCCCGTCGGCCATGGGGTCAGAAAACGGTACACCCAGCTCAATAATATCGGCGCCCGCGCGAACCATCCCATGCATAAGTGGCACGGTGCTGGTCGCATCAGGATCACCGGCGGTGATGAATGGGACCAGGGCGCAACGGTCGCCCAGTCTGGCAAAAGTTTTGGATATACGTTGCTGGCCCATTGCCTTGTCCTACAAATCCATGCCGGTAAATTCGGCAACCGTGTGCATGTCCTTGTCTCCCCGTCCTGACAGACACACCAGCAGGATGGCATCCCGCGACATGCCGGGCGCAATCCTGGCGGCATGTGCCAGGGCATGTGAGGACTCAAGCGCCGGCATAATACCCTCCAAACGGCAGCACTCACCAAATGCGGCCAGCGCTTCCTGATCATCGACCGTCACGTAAGTGGCACGTTTGCTATCGTTCAGCCATGCATGCTCCGGTCCCACGCCGGGGTAATCAAGACCTGCAGAAACGGAATGTGTCTCGAGTATCTGCCCATTCTTGTCCTGCATCACGTATGTCCGGTTGCCGTGCAGTACGCCAACCTGACCGGCAGTGATGGATGCGGCGTGACGGGGCGTATGCATGCCCTCTCCGGCCGCTTCTACCCCAATCAGACGGACTTTATCATGCGACAGATAAGGATAGAAAATGCCCATGGCGTTGGATCCCCCGCCGACGCAGGCGATGACGGCGTCTGGCTGACGTCCGGCGCAGGCGGGCATCTGTTCGATACATTCCTGCCCGATGATCTGCTGAAAATCGCGCACCATGGCCGGATAAGGATGCGGCCCCGCCACAGTGCCAATGATGTAGTAGGTTTCATCGATGCGTGTCACCCAGTCGCGCATTGCCTCGTTCAGCGCATCCTTGAGGGTGCGTGATCCGGAATTGACCGGAACCACGGTGGCCCCAAGCAGTTTCATGCGATAGACGTTGGAGGCCTGGCGGCGCACGTCTTCCGCACCCATATAAATGACGCATTCCAGACCATAACGCGCGGCAACGGTCGCAGTGGCGACGCCGTGCTGACCGGCACCGGTCTCTGCAATAATGCGCTGCTTGCCCATTTTACGTGCCAGCAGAATCTGTCCGATGCAGTTGTTGATTTTATGCGCACCGGTGTGATTGAGGTCTTCGCGCTTGAACCAGATTTGCGCCCCACCCAGCTTTTCTGACCAGCGGCGCGCGTGATAGACAGGACTGGGGCGTCCCACGAAATGAGCGAGTTCGTAACGGTACTCGGCAACAAAATCGGGATCGCTTTTGTATTTCTCGTAGGCCTGATTCAGTTCCGACACGGCATGCATCAGCGTTTCGGCAACGAAAACGCCACCGTAACGGCCGAAATGACCTCTGTTGTCGGGAAAGGAATAGGCAGTCAAATTGGCTCCTGGCGCGGGACAGGGACAGGCGATAAACAACTATTTTACATGTTTTAACAACGTGTCGCGCTGATAATTCCTGGGATATCCAATATGGCATTCATGGCTTTTCGCAGCTGTTCGCCATCCCGTACCTCTACGGTGAAGTGCAAATGCGCAATGGATGACTTGCTTTGGGTATTGACCCCGACCACGTTCAGCTTCATGCGCGAAAACAGCTCGGTCAGATCCTTGAGCAGCCCGTTGCGATCCTGAGAATGAATGGCGATATTGACCGGATACACCGTGTCTTGTGTATTGCCCCAGGCCACTTCAATCACCCGCTCGGGGCTCTTGGTTTTCATGGCAGAAAACGCCGGGCAGTCCTTTCGGTGAATCGATACCCCACGCCCCCGCGTGACAAAACCACTGATCGGATCAGGCGGCGCCGGGTGGCAGCAGCGCGCCAGCTGGGTCAGAAGTGAATCGACCCCGACCACAAGCACACCACTTTTCCCCGTCTTGACCGCACTCTGGGCGCCGGACTCGCGAGCAACGATGGTGTCAAACGTATCTGCCGGCTCCGGGTCGGGTTCCTGGAACGCAGCGGCAATCTGGCGCAGGCTGAATTCATCCTTGGCAACGGCCACGAAAAGATCATCGGCATTGGCAAAACCCAGGCGCTCTGCAAGCTGTTCCAGATTCGTAGCGGTCTTGCCAAGGCGCGCCAGCTCTTTTTCGACCAGATCCTGGCCTGTGGTGATGCGTTTTTGCAGCTCAATGGCATTGAACCACAGGCGTACCTTGGCACGAGCCCGGGGGCTGGCCAGATAACCGAGCTGAGGATTAATCCAGTCGCGCGAAGGCCCGCCCGATTTGGCCGAGATGATTTCGACCGTCTGTCCATTCAGCAGTTTGGTATTGAGCGCCACCATCTGCCCGTCCACACGCGCACCACGACAGCGGTGGCCCAGATCAGTATGCAGGTGATAGGCAAAGTCTACCGGTGTTGCCCCTTCGGGCAGCTCGATCACGCGTGCCTGCGGCGTGAGTACATAAATGCGCTCTGTGGCCTTTTTATGCTGGCGCTGGTGACGGGTTTCCTTGAGTCTAGGCTCGGGTGCAGCCAGTGCAGCACCTTCCGCATTCTCGGTCTTTTCGCCGGGCAGGTCAGGCGCGTCATTGACGGGCAGTCCGATTTCGCGGCGCCAGGCAAGCAGCTGCCGCATCCAGGATACCTGGCGGTCATACATGGACACCGCTGCCACCTGCCCGCCCTTGGGTCCGGCTTCCTTATACCGCCAGTGCGCGGCCATACCGTACTCGGCAAAATCATGCATTTTGCGCGTACGAATCTGGGCCTCAAAATTATGTCCATCGGCCGTTCTGAGCACCGTATGCAGAGACCGGTAACCATTGGGTTTGGGGCGCGCAATATAGTCATCGAATTCGTTCATGACCGGCGTCCAGCGCGCCTGCAACAAGGACAGGGTCGCATAGCAATCGCGCTCGTTGGCCACAATAATGCGGATCGCAAGCAGGTCGTACAGCTGCTCGAACGTCAGATCCTTGTTGCGCATTTTGTTATAGATGCTGTAGATATGCTTGGCGCGTCCGGACACTTCTGCATCGATGCCCATATCCGCCAGAGAACCGGCAATATCTTCAGTAAGGGTGGCAATGCGCGCCTCTCGCTCCACCCGCTTGCCTTCGAGCTTGCGGGCAATTTCCTTATAGATTTCCGGCGAGAGGAAACGGAACGACAGGTCTTCCATTTCCCACTTGATCTGCCAGATACCCAGACGATTGGCCAGCGAGGCGTAAACATCCCGGGTTTCCTCGGCCAGTTCGATGGGGCAGGGTTTCTTGGTCTCGGCAAACCACCTGAGCGTTTGCAGACGGGAAGCCAGTCGCAGCAATACGATGCGCAGGTCACTAGCCATGGCAAGCAACATTTTGCGCAGCATTTCACGCTGGTCGGAAGATTCGTTATGCCCCTGCGACGACGCATTGCGCGCAATGGCGCCGATGCGCAACAGTGCACGCGAGCCATTGATCAGGTTGAAAATTTCCAGACCAAATTGTCTGATCAGCTCATTTTTTCGATCACGCTCTGATTCGTCATCCAGATCGATAGGAACGGCAAGCACCAGCGCAGCAACCAGCGTTGCCGCATCCAGCTGCAGCAGGGAAAGAATTCGCAACACCCCTTTGGCATGATGAACAGAGGGCTCACCGGTGGCAATCTGCGCATCCTGCAATATAGGCTCACACCACGCGATTGCGCGTTCCACCAGCTGACGACCAGGATCATCCAGACTGGCACACACGGCATCCATCCACGCAGTATCCTGGAATGAATCCGGTATAAACTCGAGATCGGTTGATTTCATGAGCTGTATGGAAGAAAAGTTCGGTTTTGGGATGGAAAACGACCACTGTTCGCACGGCGATCATTATGCCAGTTGTAATAAGTCAGCAGCACCAAAGCACACTTGGGCAAAGCGATATTTTAACGCCACGGCAGAAAAATGCGTGTGCTTGCATCATTTGTTTATCCGTTGGAAAATTTACTTATGTCGAATCAATCTGCCACCGGCTCCCTTCTGATTATCTGGCACTCTCGCACGGGCGCGGCAGAACAGGCCGCCAGCCATGCCTACGATGCAGCGCAGTCTGTCCGCTCCGAGCTCAATGACGGCCGTGATATCACCATGATGCGCGCGTCCGATGTGAGCGCGCAGGATATGCTGAGCGCACAGGCTTATCTGTTCTGCGCACCCGAGAACCTGGCTTCGCTGAGTGGAGAGATGAAGGAGTGTCTGGACAGGCTCTATTACCCCTTGCTTCATCAGATTGAAGGACGTATTTACAGCCTGATCATCACCGCCGGCAGCGACGGCGAGGGTGCACAGCGTCAGTTACGAAGGATATGCAGCGGATGGCGGCTGAATGAGCGCGTACCAAGCATCATTCTGAATATGAACAGCGAGACCGAAGAAGCCATCCTGGCGCCCAAAAAGCTGTCTGATGACCAGGCCCGGCAGGCTGCGGAAATTGGCGCGACGCTCTACGCCCTGCTCTGATTATTTCAACGACCCATCTGCGCGGAAATCCGAAATCTCCGGAAAATCACAAACGAGATAGTGGCAAAGTTGCAGAGTGCATTACATATTTCGCTGCACACTCGGCTTGGTGTGATGGGTGCGGATGGCGCGGTACGGAGAAGTGTGCGCAGCGGTATTTGATGTGCGCTGCGTGCCGTGCTGCAGTCTGCTGAATACTCGAGCTGGATTGCCGATTGCCGACTTAAAGTGGATATGACAATCGCCATTTGACCGACAGACCACAACAACTCAGGACTCACAAACAGAAACCGGACCGCATGATGACGGTCCGGTCGGGTAAATCACTTGCGTAATCTGCTTACAGGGCAGCGGTTGCGACGATTTCAACTTTGTAGTCGGGGTTGGCAAGACGCGCTTCAATGGTCGCCCGAGGCGGCGCATTGTCTTTGGACACCCATGCATCCCATGCCTTGTTCATCTGATCGAATTCTTTCATGTTGGCCACGAAAATCTGCACCATCAGCAGACGTTCCTTGCTGGTGCCGGCCTCTTTCAACAGACTGTCTATGGTTGCAAGTACCTGTCTGGTCTGACCTTCCATATCGAGCGTCGGATCATCAGGTACCTGGCCTGCAAGATAGGCAACGCCGTTAAATACGGCCATATCGGAAAGGCGGCTGCCTACATTGGTGCGCTTGATATCACTCATGAATGACTCCTGTTTGCTGATTGGTCAAAGCCAGCATTATCACACAGAGTATCGTTCATTGGCTTGCGGCAGCGCCTGATTCTAAATCACAGTTGCGATCAGGCCGGAGGCAGGTCAAATACGTGACGCAGGTAGCTCAGATAGGCCGGATCGTCGCACATGGTTTTTTCCGGCTCATCGGACACCTTGGCCACCGGCTGGCCATTGCAGCGAACCATTTTCATCACGATCTGCAGCGGCTTGACGCCCAGGTCATTGGTCAGATTGGTCCCGATACCGAAAGACACTTTGCAGCGACCACTGAATCGGCGATGAATGTCCATGGCTACCGGGAAACTCAGACCATCTGAAAACACCAGCGTTTTTGTAGACGGATCGACCCGGTTATTGCGGTAATGCGCCAGCAGACGTTCTCCCCACTCAAACGGGTCGCCTGAATCGTGACGCGCACCATCGAACAGCTTGCAGAAATACATATCGAAGTCGCGCAGGAACGCATTGGTTCCGTAGACATCAGACAGAGCAATGCCCAGATCGCCACGATATTCCTTGGCCCACTGTTCCAGCGCAAACACCTGAGAATCCCGCAGACGCGGACCCAGCGCCTGGCAGGCCTGCAGATACTCGTGTCCCATGGTGCCCAGCGGCGTTACGCCGTATTGCTTGGCCATCAGCACGTTACTGCTGCCGGCAAAATGGTTGCCCATCTGTTTTTGCAGCGTCTGCACCACCTCGTGATGCCATTCACCGGAAAAACGACGGCGCGTGCCATATTCTGCGACCTTAAAATCGCGCATATCGCCGGACTCGGTAATCAACTGGATTTTTTCTTCCAGGCGTCGCCGACCCTCTTCATAGTCCAGATCAGGCGCTTTGTTACGGAAATAGACTTCATTAACAATGGCCAGTACCGGAATCTCGAACAAAATGGTATGTAGCCAGGATCCCTTGACTTCAATGGAAATCTCGCCCGGTTCCTGGCCTGGAGTCACGGAAATGCACTTTTCAGGCAGATGAAACAGCCCAAGAAACTCGACAAAGTCTCCCTTGATGAACCGCAGGTTCCTCAGATAGTCCAGTTCGGCGTCCGAGAAACGCAGCTGGCACAGGTCGTGAATCTCGGCGCGGATTTCTTCGATATACGGCTGCAGATTAATGCCTTTTGAGCGGCATTTGAAGCGGTACTCTACCTGCGCCCCCGGGAACTGGTGCAGCACCACCTGCATCATGCTGAACTTGTACAGGTCGGTGTCGAGAAGAGAATGGATGATCATGGTAACGTCAAATGTGTTTTTATAACCATATCACAGCTATAGGGTTTTGAGCATATTGCCCCAAAGAATAGGTAAAATCCTAATTTGACAAATAAATAATTTTTCTGGAGTGGTAATGACTCACGTCGTGACCGAAAACTGCATCAAATGTAAATACACCGACTGTGTTGATGTCTGTCCGGTGGATTGCTTCAAGGAAGGCCCCAATTTTCTTATCATCGATCCCGACGAATGCATCGACTGTGCTGTCTGTATTCCGGAATGCCCTGCCAACGCCATTTTTGCCGAAGAAGATGTACCGCAGGACCAGATGAAATTCATTGAACTGAACGCTGAACTCAGCGCCGAATTCACCACAATCAGCCGTTCGGTCAAGCCCCTGCCCGATGCCGATGACTGGAATGGCAAAGAAGACAAACTGCAGTATCTAGAACGCTGAATAAGGCCAACCTCTGCTGTATGACTCAGGAAAAATACACTCGCCAGACCGTCACTGCCCGCAAGGAGTGGATCCCCGGTAAGCTTTTCTCCATCACGACGACGAAAGACCCGGCATTTGACTTCATTCCCGGACAGTTTGCCAGGCTCGGACTGCCGGAAAACCCGGCATCCTCCATGGAGCCGTCAATCTGGCGAGCCTACTCCATGGTCACGCCACCTCAGGCGAACGAGCTGTCGTTCTATTCCATCGTGGTTCCCGACGGACAATTCAGCACCCGCCTGCGCGATCTGCAGGTCGGCGACGATATCTACATCGACCGCACCGCTTTTGGCTTCATGACGCCAGAGCAATTTCCTCAGGGCGGTGAGCTGTGGATGCTGGCTACCGGTACAGGTCTGTCGGCGTTTCTGCCCATGCTGGCAGATCCGAAAACCTGGCAGCAATTTGACAAAATCATTCTGGTACATGGCGTCCGGCAGGCCGATGAACTGACTTATCAGGACGATATTGCCCAGTTTGCGGCCACGCACGCCCGGCATCCGGAGCAATTTGTCTATCAGCCCGTAGCCTCACGCGAAAAGCTGGACAATGCCCCGCAATCACGCATTACAACGCTGATCACATCGGGCGAACTTGAACGCCTGACGGGCGCCAGTCTGAATCCCGACATTGCCCGTGTCATGCTTTGTGGCAATCCTGACATGGTCAGCGACGCCCGCAAGATCCTGGGCGACAAAGGCTTTGCCGCGGGACGCCGGGGCGCAGTCGGAACGCTGGCAGTCGAAAAATACTGGTAATCACTGCAGCGCATCAGTATATAACCGCATAGTCTGTACGCACTTTTCTTGCTAATATCGGTCACATCCAGGCATAATATTGCTGCGATGCAACATTTACGCAGGC